>CAYSMQ010000124.1:6254-11654 GCA_964432035.1 uncultured Ardenticatenaceae bacterium | reverse complement strand
AATTCGATGATGTTGCCAAAGGGATCGCGACAAAAAAAGCGGGGCCGGCCCGGAATCTCTTCCGGCGACCAGGGCTCATAACCGGCCTCCGTCAACTTCTCTCGCACGCCCTCCACATCGCCCACCACCAGGCAGAAATGCCGTCCCGACGGATCGTCAATCGGCTCTTCGGAGAAACAGTGCAGCTCGCGATCGCCCACCTGAAACCAGATCAGATCCAGATGCTGAATCGACTTTGGCACCGGCTTCTCTTCCAGGCCCAAGATCCCGCCGAAGAACTGTCGCGCCTGCTCGCGGCTTTCGGCGCCAGGCGGCCTCGGAATCGAGACGTGTTGGATCTCCATCGCTTAGCGCAACTCGTTCCAGGGCGTCTGGTCGGCCACTTCTACAGACACGTAACCGCCATCCCCCGCGCACGGCCCCAGCGACACCAGAAGCCGCGCCGGTTCGCTACCCACGTTAAACGAAGCATGAACCACGTCGGCGTCAATAAAAATCGCGTCCCCGGCGCTCAGCGTCTGTTTTTCCTTTTCCAACCACTGCTCGATTTCGCCGGACATCACGAAAATAACCTCTTCCTGGTCGGGATGTTTGTGGAAATCATGACCGAAGCCGGGCTTCAGGGTGACGTCAATGGTGGTCACCTGTTGCGCGCCGGTAAGCGACGGGCGATTAATCCAACCCAGCTCGCCCCAATCCAGCTGTTCGCGTTCAACCTCGTCGGCAAAGATAAATTTACCGTTCATGCATCTGTACTCCTCAAATTCAACTCCGTAAAGCGCCGCGCCTGCTTCTCGATGGCGGGCTCCGTCGCCAGCCGCTCGATACTGGAGGCCCCAAAGAAGCCGCCAATTCCCTCTGTATGTTCAAAAATGTATTGCGCGTCCTGCGGTTCCGCGATGGGCCCACCGTGGCACAAGACCAGTACATCAGGATTGACTTCGACGGCAGCGTCACGCATGGCTTGCACGCGCCGCGCCGACTCCTCTAACGTCAGCGCCGTTTCGGCTCCAATGGCCCCCTTCGTCGTCAGACCCATGTGCGGCACCAGCACGTCCGCGCCGGCCTCCGCCATCATGCGCGCCTCCTCTGGTGTAAACACGTAAGGGCACGTCAGCAAGTCTAGCTTGCGCGCCTCACGCACCATATCCACTTCCATCTGGTAGCTCATTCCCGTTTCTTCCAGGTTGTCCCGAAACGTGCCGTCGAACAGGCCCACCGTGGGAAAGTTCTGCACGCCGTCAAAGCCCATCTCCTTTACCTTGCGCAGAAAGACGGGCATGAGCCGGAACGGGTCGGTGCCACAAACGCCCGCGAGGACCATCGTATCTTGTACGACGGGCAACACCTCGCCCGCCATCTCCATCACAATGGCGTTGGCGTCTCCGTAAGGCAGAAGTCCGGCAAGGCTACCCCGTCCCGCCATGCGATAGCGACCGGAGTTGTAGATGATGATAAGGTCTACACCGCCGCGCTCTGCAAACTTGGCCGAAATTCCGGTCCCCGCTCCGGCCCCGATGATCGGCCGGCCCTCCGACACCTTGCCGCGCAGGCGGTTAAGTGCATCGTCTCGACTGATAAATGGCATCTTTACTCCTCCCGCTCTTCTTCAGTTAAAAAAGTTAGCAGTTGCCGGGCGACGGCATCGGCGAACTCTGGATCGTTGACGTTATGGTCCATCTCTAGAATTGCAACGTCAGAAGCCGCGTGCTGCCGAATAGCGTCAAACAGCGCCTGGTCGGCCTCGCGCCACCAAAACTCCTTGCCCGGCGCATCGAGCATTGAAACGCCCTTCAGCGGCAAGAAGAAAGCAACCGGCCCGTCAGACGCGTTGGCCTTCTCGGCCAAAATGCGCCCCAGCTCCGCATTTTCTTCCGGCGTCGTGCGCATCAACGTCACGTTGGGATTCCACTCGTAAAAAAGGCGATCCGAGAACTTCTCCGGCACCGTCTCCCGCGCCCAAAAATTCACCATGTCCATACAACCGGGCACGATGACCTGCGGAATACCCTGCTCCGCCGCCGCTTCCAGGCGCGTGGGTCCGGCCGTAAGCACGCCGCCCACCAGTTCGTCGGCCCACTCCGTGGGTGACACATCCAGGACGCCGCTAATAAACCCCTGGTCGATGAGGCTTTCCATCGTGCGCCCGCCGGTGCCCGTGGCGTGGAAAACGAGCACCTCATACCCCTCTGCTTCAAGCGTCTCGCGACAGCGTTCGACGAGGGGCGTCGTGTTGCCAAACATGCTTGCCGCCAGCAGCCGCTTCTGCTCGATTTCGGGCGCCGGCGTCTCCACCATGCCCACGATGGCGCCCACAGCGTTGGCGTAAATGCGGCTACTAATGCTGTTGACGCCTGCCACGTCTACCACCGACGGCATCATGACCACATCTTTGCTGCCCACATAAGGCGCGGTGTCGCCTGCGGCGACGGTGCTGACCATCACCTTTGGAAAACCCACAGGTAAAGCGCGCATGGCAGAGGTACCAATGACCGTGCCCGCCGATCCGCCCATGCCCAACACGCCGTCGATGCGACCCTCTTCCTGAAGCCCTTCCACCACGCGGGCGATGCCTCTGGTCATGACCTCGATAGCTTTTCCACGGTCCGCCTGCTCGCGCAGCGCCTCAAGCGTCGTTCCACCGGCTTCCGCCACGTCACCGGCGGCAACATCCGGTTCAAACTGCGGCTCTCCCATCACCCCCGTGTCAATCACCAACGCCTCGTGCCCACGCTGGCGGATGGCTTCCCTCACAAAGGCAAAATCCTTGCCCTTCGTATCAAGCGCTCCAATGATGGCAATTGTCTTAGACATGACTCCTCTAAATTAGTAAAATTCGTGCAATTCGTGGCAAAAAAATCGTAAGGCTAGGCCATCAACTCCCGCAAAAACGCCAACCCCTCCTCCGCTAACGCATCCTGGCTCTGCGCCAGGGGACGCCAGATGGCGGCGGCGCGGGCAATCGTTTTCACGTCAGAGGTAAAAGACTCGATCACTATGGGGCCATCGTAATCAATATCCTGCAACGCCTGGGCCACTTCCTGCCAGCGGATGCTGCCCGAACCCGGCGCGCCACGATCGTTCTCGCAGGCATGAAAATGCTTGATTCGCGCGCCGGCAGCTCGGATAGCGTCACCCGGCGAGCGCTCTTCGATGTTCATGTGAAACGTGTCTAAAAGCAGCCCGCAGTTGGCATGATCCACGCGGTCCACGATCTCGCTTGCCTGCTCAGTTAAATTAAGAAAACTCGTCTCAAAGCGGTTGAGGGGCTCCACACACAGCACAACGTCATGGTCCGCGGCATGGGCAGCCAGCTTGCGCAATTGGGACACGAGCAAATCCATGTCCCTGGCGCGCTCGTCCGGCGTCGCCTGCCAGGTGCGTCCTACCGCGGCATAAATCGGCCCCACCAGATTCCTCGCCCCCAGCTTGTGCGTCGCTTCCACGGCCCGGCGCACGTAGGCCATGCCATTCTCGCGCACGCCGGCATCGGGATGAATCAGATCGCGGTCGGGCCCCATGGCCACACAGGCGCTCGCGCTGAGTCCATTTTCTTCGATAATGCGCGCTCCCACGTCGTGATCCATGTCCCCAATGTTTTCCAGCGGTACCTCGATCATATCAAAGCCCATTTTGGCCACGCGAGGCGCCAGCTCGGCTAGCTTCTCTGTGGTAATAGGCGCGCTCCAGACCCAGGCGCTCACACCAAGCTCGTTCATGTCGCGATACGCTCTCCCTCTGTGTCGAAATAGTGCAACCGCTCCGGCTTTATCGAAAAGCGCACGTTGTCTCCGATCTGTACCGGCATCATACCCGGCACCAGACTAAGCAGCGTCTGTTCGCCGACCTCCAGATGCACTATCGTTTCCACGCCCAACGGCTCGATGAGCGCCACCCGGCCCGCATAGGCGCCCCCTTCATCAGGTGTCACATCCTCGGGTCGAATGCCCATCCAGAAAGACTCCGGCAGAGGAGCATCCGGCGCCTCCACAGACAACGAGCTATCCTTCACCCTCAGCGCGCCATTCGACCGTGCCGCGTCCAACAGATTGATGCGCGGCGTTCCCACCAGACGGGCCACGAACGTGTTAACGGGCCGGTCATAAATGTCATCCGGTGTCCCCACCTGCACAACGCGCCCTTCGTTAAGCACGGCAATACGATCGGCCATGGTCAGCGCCTCAATCTGATCGTGCGTGACAAAGAGCGTCGTGCTGCCCTGCGTTTTCTGCAGGTGCTGCAACTCTACGCGCAGGGCCTCGCGCAGTTTGGCATCCAGGTTGGAGAGCGGCTCATCCATGAGGAAGACGCGCGGTTCCCTAACAATGGCGCGACCGATAGACACGCGCTGCATCTCGCCGCCAGAAAGATTGGCCGTCTTGCGCTCCAGTAAGTGGCTAATACGTAATGTTTCGGCCGTCTCCTGTACGCGCGCGCGAATTTCTGACTCTGCCCATTTGCGCAGCGGCGAACGCAACGGAAAAGCCAGATTGTCGAAGACCGTCATCGTAGGGTAAAGTGAGTACTGCTGGAAAACAAAGGCTACATCGCGATCTGCCGGCGCATACTCATCCACCACTTCGTCGTCGAACAGAACAGCGCCTTCGTCGTGCTGTTCCAGGCCAGAAATAATGCGGAGCGTCGTCGTTTTGCCCGCGCCCGTCGGGCCCAGCAGCACAAAGAATTCGCCGTCATTGATGGAATAAGAAACATCCTCCAGGGCGGTAACGCCCGGATAACGTTTGGTGACGTTTCTTAGCGTGACATTACTCATGAAGGGACCATCTCCTGCTCGCGCGCCTGCACCGAGACGGCGCGTTCCGTCTGGGGGTTGAAGAAACGCACCATTTCCGGCTTGAGGTCGAACGAAACGCCGGCGCCAATGGGATGATGAGCCTGCCTGTCGCTGCGAATGTGTACCACACCCTGCGCCTCCTCCAGGCTCACGTGTAACATCGTGTAAGCGCCGTACAGCTCGGTAGCATAGACTTCGCCGCGTATGGCGCCCTGGGGGTTAATTGTGGCCGCTTCCGGGCGGAAGCCCAGAATGGCCTCACCCTCGCCACGCAGATTATCGTACAGCGCGTCGCGCCACTGCTGAGAAAGGCCGAAACTGTTGTCGCCCGGTAGCACGAGTGTCCCGTCGGCAACTGTGCCGGGCACCAGGTTCATGCCAGGGCTCCCAATAAAGCGCGCCACAAAAAGATTACTGGGATCGTAATACACTTCCGCGGGCGTCCCTACCTGCTGCACCTCTGCATCCGACATGACCACGATGCGGTCACCCATGGCCATCGCTTCAACTTGATCGTGTGTCACGTAGACCGTCGTCGCCTCCTGTTCAATATGCAGTCGCTTGATCTCGGCCCGCATGCTTTCGCGAAACTCGGCATCTAGTGC
>CAYSMQ010000124.1:0-6154 GCA_964432035.1 uncultured Ardenticatenaceae bacterium | reverse complement strand
CGTCCAGATAAATGTCTCCACCCGTCACCGCTTCCAGACCGGAAATCATGCGCAGCGTCGTGGTCTTACCGCAGCCAGACGGCCCCAGCAGCACAACGAATTCGCCGTTGTCGATGGTCAGATCCATGGGCTTGACGGCCTGTAGGTCGCCAAAGCGTTTTTCAACCTGTTTTAGTTCAATCGTAGCCATATCTACTGCCTCACCGCCCCAAACGTCACGCCGCGCAGCAGGTGGCGCCGTAGGGCAAAGGTGACAATGACAACGGGAATGAGGAAGAGTAGCGTGCCGGCGGCGATGGCCGACCACTCGATGCCGCCGCGACCGAGCATCGTGGCGATCGCAGGCGGCGCGGTGCGCGCTTCGTTACTCGTGAGCATCAGGGCAAACGCGTATTCGTTCCAGGCGAAGATCAGACTAAAGACCGTGGTGGCAGCAATACCCGTGGTGGCCTGCGGCAATACAATCTTGAAGAAGGCCTGCAGCCGCGTGTAGCCGTCCACCAGCGCCGCCTCCTCGTATTCGCGTGGAATCTCGTCGATGAAACCCTTCAGCAACCACACGGTAAGCGACAAATTAAAGACCGTGTAAAGCAAAATCATGCCGAAATGGGTGTCGTGCAACCCCAGTTGGCGGTACATGAGAAAGAGCGGCACGGCGACCACGACAGCGGGCAACATACGTGTGCTGAGGATAAAGAAGAGTAAATCGTCCTTGCCCGGTATCTCAAAACGACTGAAGGCGTAGGCCGCAAAGAGACCCAGCGTCACCGACAGAATGGTAGAACCGCCGGCAATAATCAGCGAGTTCCGCAGCCGCTGGGCAAAGTCGCTCGGCCCGTTGATGCGCTGGCCATTTTGCAGCGCAATGCGCTCAAACAGTCCTAAGTCCTCGGCGTTCGCCTGCGCCTCCTGCAACGCGGCGCCCGATAGCTGCGACCGCTCCGTGAGCAAGAAGACAAAGCCTTCTAGCGTCGGCTCGAAGATAACTTTTGGCGGCACGGAGACCACGTCGGCGCGCGACTTAAACGCCGTGATGACCATGGCAAAGATAGGAATGAGACCGACAAGGGCCAAAATCAGAACAGCGATCGCGCGCGCGTTCTTCAAAAGACGGGCGCGTGGATGCACTTTGTCCACGCGTATCCCTTCGGTGACCGGGTTGCGGGGACCTGTTTCTTCAAATGAAGCCATAACTCTAGCTCTCGCTACGCATGTTGTTCAGATAGCGGATGTAAATGTTACTAATCGCAATAATGATGACGAGCACAATGTAAGCAAGCGCGCTGGCCCGCCCCGTTCGCCACTGGCCGAGAAACGCCTGACGGTAAAGGTTGACGGCCACCACCTCCGTCTGGTTGCCCGGCCCACCCCCCGTCAGACCCATTACCAGGTCGAAGGACTTGTTGAAGGCCTCGATGGTACGGAATAGGACGGCAATGAGTACCAGCGGCGCTACCTGTGGCAGGGTGATGCGCCAAAATTGAAACCAGGAGCTGGCGCGATCGATGGCCGCCGCTTCGTAGAGATAGTCGGGGATGGCCTTGAGCCCCGAAAGGATGAGAAGCATGACAAACGGCGTCCACATCCAGACATCCACAATGATCACGGCTAACAGCGCCAGTCCGGGCGTCGGTTGACCGGCAATCCGGCTGGCCAACCAATCCGGCGCCAGGGAAGGATTGCTGAACCCTAACAGGTAATTGAAATAGCCAAACGTGGGGTTGTACATTAGCTTCCAGAAAAGCCCCACGACCACGGGCGCCAGCATCATGGGCACAAGAATGAGCGTGGTAATCACGCCACTGCCGAAAAACTTCTCGCGGATGAGCATCGCCAAAGCGAAACCGAGAATCAGTTGCGCGCCCACCGAGAAGAGCACGTATTGCCCTGTCGTGGCAAAGATGCCCCACATCTGCTCGTCATTCAAGATGCGGCTGAAGTTTTCGAACGCGATCCACAGCGGCTGCTGGTTGGCGATCGCCGAGTAATCGGTAAAGCTCAAGTAGAGGCTGTAGAAGAGCGGGAACACGTTGACGGCAATGAGCAGCGCCAGCGTGGGCCAGATAAAAAGATTAATGATCGCGCGGTCGCTAAGAGAGCGACTTTGGGCGGCCGACGGCTGACCGCGAGTAGCAGGCGATGTTTCGGCATCGCTCGCTTGGGTCACAGCAGTCGTAGTTTCTTCACTAGACATGGATTCGTCTCATTAGCGGCGGAACCGACCGCAGACTGCCGCATCGCTTACAGCGGTCTGCGGTCGGTCGTCCGCCGTCGATTACTTATTCCTCAATCAACCCCGCATCAAGCAGGATCTGGTGATGCTGTTCGGCAATGCTGTTCATCGCCTCCTCGGCCGTACCCTGGCCTTCCACGATGTACTGCCCCAGCTCGGTCTGCGAGACCAGCAGCAGCTCTCCGAACACGGGAACATTCCAGAAGTCCTTGACGAAAGTCATGGTTTCGGCGAACGCCTCATTGTAAGGTGCGATTTCGGCAAACTCAGGGCTGGCTAGCACGTTCGAGTTACATGTGTAACCACCAAGTTGCGCCCACTCGGCCTGGATCTCTTCCTGCGCAAACCAGCGGAGGAAGTCCTTTGAGGCTTCCTGCCGTTCCTCGCTGATGTAGGAAATGATGCTCGTGCCCTGTCCGCCGAGCGCGGCATGCTGGTCACCGTCGGGCCCTTCTGGATTGACGAAGAAGCCCGTGTCTTCCGCGTATGGGTTGACGCTGGGATTGACCAGTGCCGGGAAGAAGGCAAAGTAGTTCATCCCCATGGCGATCTGCCCACCGATGAAGGCGTCGTTGACCTCCGCAAAGAAGGCGTTGCTCAGTCCGGGAGCCTGGCAACAATCATAAAGCTCGCGGTAGAACTCGACGGCGTCAATGGCCTCGGGCGAGTTGACAACACCCTGCACATTGTTGTTCTCGTCCTTCCAGTCGGCGCCCCAGCTGAACATGGTATTTTCCACGCCCATCGTCAGCGCGTCATAGTCGGCCTGCGTGTAGATGCCCACACCGTAGAGCCCTTCGTCAGGACGTGTAAAGAATTGGGCGATGTCCATCAGCTGCATGTAGGTCTCCGGCGGCGCCAGCGGATAGCCGTACTCTTCTTCGAAGGCAGCCATTTCGTCGGGATTCTCAAAGAGGTCGCGCCGGTAAGCCCAGCCAT
The DNA here is from genome assembly GCA_964432035.1 of uncultured Ardenticatenaceae bacterium. Taxonomy (GTDB): domain Bacteria; phylum Chloroflexota; class Anaerolineae; order Promineifilales; family Promineifilaceae; genus JAAYYY01. The sequence goes on along the minus strand of CAYSMQ010000124.1, from coordinate 2,982 downwards.
CGGCGTCACCCTCGGTCGGATAGGCATAGTATCTGCCCGAACCGGTAGGATATTCGCTGTAATAGGTGAGCGTCGCGTCCGTGACGGTATCCGCGATGCCTTCGTCGACCAGGAAGTCAGTCAACTCCAGATAGTGCCCCTGTGTGGCGCCCTGACCCAGCCACTGGCTATCGCCGACGACCATGTCATACGCCGTACCTTGCGCAGCCATTTCCGTGAAGAAGAGATCGCCAAACGAACCCCACGGTTCCTGAATCACGTTAACCGCGATTCCGGTCTCTTCCTCGTACATGTTGCCGATCTCTTGCAAATAGTCGGCCGGATCCCACTGCGCCCAAAGAATATTGAGCTCGGTGACGCCCGAAGTATCAACCTCTTCGGCCTCTTCCGGCGCTTCTTCTTCGGCGGGTTCCTCTTCGGGCTCTGCTTCTTCTACAGGTTCTTCGGCCACGGGTTCCTCTTCCGGCGCTTCTTCGACGGGATCAGTCGTCCCGCCACAGGCCACAAGCAACGCGGCGATGAGTAACACAATTAACAATCTAAATTTGTGGGACATTTCTATTCTCCTTCCTTTTATGGACGGCGGAACGGTGTAGAGTATTGCGTGTCGTATTTAGTGTGTTCAGAAATTCACATCCTACGTGCCGAATTGTGTTCGGCCTCACACATCCACACCCAACAGTGGTGCAGCATTTGCGATTTCACTCAACGGGCTTAAACCACCTCCTTTTCACGCTCTAAGGAAAGCGTTGCGTCAGCTGAAACTTAGTCGATTGAACAGGCTTTGTCGCAAGCGGTCGATGTGCCGGCGCATGGCTGCTTCGGCAGCCTGAGCGTCCCGGGCGCCAATGGCTTCTACAATTTCGCGATGCTCGCGCGTGCACGCTGCCAGGCGCGCCGGGTTCGTCTGAGAATCGACATTCGCCAGGTAGTGTACGCGGTTTCGCATCTGCATCGTCATTTCGCCAAGTAGATCGTTGGGACAGGCGCTACTCATCGTTTCGTGATAGAGGCTATCGGCGATTGACCATCTCTCCTGATCATCACGCTCGACAGCTGCTTCCATCTGTCTGAGGGCCTGCCAGAGCGTATTGAGACCCTCTTCAGAAATAGCGTCGGTCACAAGTCGCACCATTTCTGGCTCCAGGAGGGAACGCATGTGAACCACGTTCAGTACCTCTTGAACCGAATGAGCGGCGACGGTCACGGCGCGTCCGGGAATGATTTGCACCAGCCCTTCCTGCGCCAGCTGCTGCAGCGCTTCGCGCACAGGCGTGCGGCTAATTCCAAGCAGTCGCGAAAGGTGACTCTCAGATAGCGGGTAACCAGGCTGTAAGTCGGCGTGACGAATAGCGTCCTTCAACCGTTCATAAGCTACTTCGCGAAGTAAACGGTGAGAACTCCCGTCTGCAGGCGTCGCATGAGTCGTGAGATATCGTTCGAGCTCATCCATGGACTGGAAAAATACTGGCAATATGTCGAGAATATACGATCTGTATACTGGGTGTATGCAGTATAAACAGATTTTGCGGTCACTGTCAAGGAATTGCTGGCATCCCTGCCAGATCGCATTAAAATTCAGGGGTCCGAAGGTTACCGTTGTCACTGATAGCAGAGGCGCCTTGAATACTGGGATTTTTCACGGATACCCGACCTATGTGCTCGAAAACGAGCATCTAAGGTTGGAACTGTTACAAGAAGCCGGGCCGCGCATTGTGCGGCTTATCCCCACCGGTGGCCCGAACCTGCTTGCCGAATTGCCGGACGTACACCTACCCTCCCCCCACGGTCCCTACACCCTCTATGGTGGGCATCGCCTGTGGCACGCGCCGGAAGATCCGGTGCGCACCTACGTCCCAGACGACGAAGGGGTTACCGTGCACGCCACGCCCCACGGCGCGCGCATAATCCTGCCCGCCGACGCGCACAGTCATATCGCCAAGATAATGGAAGTCGAGCTTCTTGGTGACGACAGTTCGTCCAACCGGCTGCACACAACCGGCGGCGTCCGCCTGCACCATACGCTGCGCAACGAAGGTCGCTGGCCCGTCCAATTAGCCGCCTGGGCCATTACCCAGCTGCCGCCGGGCGGCGTTGCCATCCTGCCCCAAAGCATCGCACCCCTAGATGACGCCGGGCTACTGCCCAACCGCCGGCTTAACTTATGGCCCTACACGCGCCTCTCCGATCCCCGTCTCGCGCCACAAGACGACTTCATTCTAGTCCACGGCCGAGCCGACATAGCCCCCCGCTTCAAGATCGGCATCATGAATCGCCACAGGTGGGCGGCGCACCTGGGCCAGGGCTATCTATTCTGCAAATTTACGGACCCCCAACCGCAGCAGCCGCACCCCGACATGGGCTCCAACACGGAAGTGTACACCGACAATCGCTTCCTGGAACTGGAAACCCTTTCCCCACTAAGATCTCTGGCGCCAGGCCAGGAGCTTGCCCACGAAGAAATCTGGAAAATTTATCCCGCACCCGGCGTGTCATCCACCGCCGAGGATATTCGCGACTACGTTGCCAAAGTTTCTCTTTAAAGGCAGCACCGTGTGCCGCATCGAGAGGAAAAGATGAGCCGTAAGACCTTGACTCTTGTTCTTGTTTTGTTTGTTCATGTTGTGCTACTCGCCGCTGCCTGCAGCAACCAAGCGACGCCAACCGCCACACTACAACCCCCTCCAACGGTCACTGCCTCGCAAGCAACCGCCGCCCCGGCAGCCACGGATACAAGCCAGCCACCAACGCCGACCGTCGAAACGCCTGCACAGCCTACGGCGACGAGCGACGCTGCCACGCCGACGAGCGGTGCACAAACACCCGCAGTTACGGCAATAGCCACCAGCGAACCGACTTCCGAGCCGCCCGTTCTGGCCATTACCACACCGCAAGAAGGCGAAACGTGGAATACCGGCAGTAGCGTGACCGTCGGCGGCGCGGCTCCTGCCGGCGCCGAATCAATTGCCGTCACGCTGCACG
>CAYSMQ010000123.1:0-11758 GCA_964432035.1 uncultured Ardenticatenaceae bacterium | reverse complement strand
AAAGGTTTGCTTATGAACATCCTTGTTTCAGTCAAACGCGTTCCCGCCACCGGCGCTCGCATTGTGGTCACCGAAGACGGGCAAGACATCGAGACGCGCAACCTGGGCTTTACGGTGAGTCCGCACGAGGAGTGCGCCGTTGAAGAAGCCGTGCGCCTCGCCGAGAAACATGGCGGTTCCACAACCGTCCTGACCCTGGGCCCGGCGGTTGCCGAAGAACAACTGCGCGATGCCCTCGCCGTTGGCATCGACGATGCCATCCTGCTGGAGACGGACGGTGACGAATGGGATCCTATCGCCACCGCGTCGGCCATTGTCGACGCCGTGCGCGCCCGGCAAGAGGAGGGCAGCGATTACGATCTGTTTCTCTTTGGCAACGAATCGGCCGATAGCGGTGGTTACCAGGTCGGCGTTCGTGTTGCACACGCGCTCGACCTGCCCTGTGTCTCAGGCATTAAAGAACTAGAAATTGAGGAGGGCCGCGCCGTGGCCCGGCGCGAAGGCCCATCCGGCTGGGAGGTCTACGAAGTCCCACTGCCTGCCGTCATCACCGTCAAAGAGGGGATTAACCTTCCTCGCTATCCCTCGTTACCCGGACGTCTCAAGGCCAAAAAGAAGCCTGTAGAACAGCGAACGCCGCAACAGAACGGCGGCGGTCTGCAAAAAGTACGGCTCAAGAATCCGCCCGAGCAGGAGAGCGACGTCCAGGTATTGGGCGACGGTCCGCAGGCGGCGTCGCGCATTGTCGACATTCTCGAAGAACTCAAGTTGGTGTAGACATGATACTGGTAATAATCGAACACGACCGTGGAAACCTGAATTCTGCCTCGCTGGAGGGCCTGACGCTGGCCCGCGACGTTGCCAATCAGGCCGGCGCCGATCTGGAAGCCGTGCTTGTGGGCGCCGATGCCCGCTCCCTTGTTGCCGGCCTCGGCGCCTATGGTGTCTCTCGCGCACACCTCGTTACACACGAACAGCTCGACGATTACGCGCCCGAAGCCTGGGCCCGCGCCGTTGCTCAGCTCGCCGATGCATTACAACCCCAGGCCATCGTCGCCGCCGGCAGCGACCGCGGCAACGAGGTCCTGGCCCACCTTGCTGCCGTCTGCCAGTTGCCCTTTGCTGCCAACTGCCTTGAAGTCGCGCCGGGCGACACCTATGAAGTTACCCGCGTGCGTTGGGGCGGCAGCTTGCTGGAAGATGCTCTGCTCGAAGGTAATCCTAAACTGTTCAGCGTTGCCCTGCACGCCCTCGAACCCAACCCCACCGCCGGCGGCGCTGAGCCCACGATCGAAACTTTCACACCCCAACTGGACGACAGCGCGTTCCGCGTGCGCGTCAAGGAGCGCGTAGATACTTCCGGCGACAAGGTATCGCTTTCCGAAGCGCGCCTTGTCGTGGGCGGCGGGCGCGGCGTGGGCAGCGCCGAAGGGTTCGAACCGCTCGAGGAACTGGCCGATATGCTCGGTGGCGCCGTCGGCGGTTCCCGCGTCGTCACCAACCTTGGCTGGCGGCCACACGCCGACCAGATCGGCCAGACCGGCACGCGTATCGCGCCCGATCTCTACATCGCCTGTGGCATTAGCGGCGCCATCCAACACATGGTTGGCTGCAAAGGCGCCAAAAACGTCTTGGCCGTCAACACCGATCCCGAGGCCCCCATCATGAGTAAGGCCGACTATGCTGTGCACGGCGATGCCACGGAAGTGATTAATGCCGTCATCGAGGAACTCCGTCGCCGCAAGGGAGGGTAGTTGATTGGAGACTGGAGATTAGAGATTAAGTGTCCGCTTATTGTCAACGTGCAAACTTCTCATCTGCAAACTTCCACTTGACACCTGACACCTGATACCTGACACTTGATATCTGACAACTGACACTCAAAGGGAGGTTACCGTGGCTGAGTACCAGATTCTGTATTGGCACGATATTCCACTACAGGTGCGCTCCGGCAGCAGGCGCGATCGCGTCAGCCAGGAGCTACCTTCGCGTTTCCAGGTAGCGATCGACAAGGCTGCCATGGCGGCCGATCTTGCCGGCACCGACCAGTACCTCAGCGAGTTTCACTGGAGCGAGTCCCATGATCGGCCCGGTTCTCCGCAGGAGGTCGTTGCCGCCGTCGTCGCCGAGCTGGATGCCAAATATCCGGCGATAAACTGGCACAAAACCGTAGCCAGCGTCACAGGAGGGGAAATAACGGCCGCAGAGATTAGCGAGCAGTGAGAGATGATTGAAGAAAGGCGACGGTCCGTCATCATACGTCTTTCTTCATGATGCAGTCTAATAATTGTAATGTCTGATTCCTCCGTCGATCCCCTTATCATCTTCATGCCGTCCGGCAGGCGCGGGCGCGTGCCAAAAGGCACGCCAGTGCTCGACGCTGCCCGTGACCTCGGAGTCTCCATCGAGAGCATTTGTGGCGGACGTCTAACCTGCAACAAGTGCCGCGTGAAGGTGGAAGAAGGTAGCTTCGATAAACATGGCATCGTCTCGCGCGCCGAGAATCTTTCGCCAGCCACACCCGAAGAACTCGAATTCCTGGATAAGCTAGGCAGCCCTGACTGCCGTCTCTCCTGCAATGCCACGGTGCAGGGGGATGTGCTGGTCTTTGTGCCTGAAGAAAGCCGCGGCCAAAAGCAGGTCATTCGCAAAGCGGCAGGCGAGCGCGTTATCGACGTCAAACCTGCCGTGCGCCAGGTCTATGTCGAGGTGGACGAGGCGCAGCTTGGCGAGCATCGTGGCGACTGGGGCCGTCTGCAAGACGCGTTGGCCAAGCAGTGGGATATCACGGCGCGACGTATTGATTTGCCGGCGCTGCGTGAGCTGCAGAAAGCCTTGCGCGCAGAAAAGTGGGCCGTGACCGTTATCCTCTGGCACGACGAAGTGATCGACGTCAAGCCCGGCTATGAGGAAGGTATCTACGGGTTGGCAGTGGACATCGGTAGCACCACCGTCGCCGGCTATCTCTGTGACCTGCGCACCGGCGAAGTGCTGGCGACTGAATCCGTCATGAATCCACAGGTTACCTACGGTGAGGATCTCATGAGTCGCGTCTCCTATGCCATGAGCCACAGCGACGGCCTGGACAAGATGCATAAGGCCATCATGGATACCCTTAACCGCCTCGCCGCCGGTGCTGCACGTTCGGTCGGCCTTCAGGCGCGTGATATTCAGGAGCTGGTCGTTGCCGGCAACACGACCATGATCCACATTTTCCTGGGCATCGATCCCATCGAGCTGGGTGGCGCGCCGTTCGCGCTGGCCAATCGAGATTCCATGGACGTCAAAGCCCGCGAGTTGGGCTTGCGCCTCCATCGCGGCGCCAACGTCCACGTATTACCCGCTGAAGCGGGCCACGTCGGCGCCGATAACGTTGGCGTGCTTTTGGCCGAAGAACCTTACAATCAGGATCAAATTGTACTCACCGTCGACGTAGGAACGAACGCCGAAATTGTCCTGGGCAACCGCGACTGGATGTACAGCGCCTCCAGCCCTACCGGCCCTGCCTTTGAAGGCGCGCAGATCACGTTTGGTATGCGCGCTGCGCCCGGCGCCATCGAGCGCGTACGCATAGACCCGGAGACACACGAGGCGCGTTTTCGTGTCATCGGCGACGAGCGCTGGTCCAACGAGTGGCGGATTGGCTCCGACGCGCCGCCGGAAGCGCAGCCAAAACATCTGGCGGCAGGCATTTGTGGCTCGGGCATCATTGAGGTTGTTGCCCAGATGTTCCTTGCCGGCATCATCCGCGCCGACGGGCGCTTTGAACCGTCCCTCGAAGGTCCGCGCATTCGCTGGGATGGACGCACCGGGTCTTATATCCTTGCCACGGCGGAGCAGTCGGCCACGGGCAAACCCATCGTCGTCACCCAGGATGACGTGCGCAACGTGCAGCTGGCCAAAGCAGCCCTCTATGCCGGCGCTCGCCTGTTAATGATGCGCGCTGAGGTAGACAAGGTCGATCGTATAGTATTGGCCGGCGCCTTTGGTAGCTACATCGATCCCCAGCACGCCATGGTCTTGGGCCTCATACCCGATTGTGATCTGCAGTGCGTGCACGCCGTGGGCAACGCCGCGGGCGATGGCGCGCGCATCGCGCTCCTGAACCGCGACAAGCGCCGCGAAGCGCAGGAAATTGCTCACTGGGTGCGCTACATAGAAACGGCCGTCGACGCCGACTTTCAAGAAGCCTTCGTCGCCGCCATCCACCTACCGCACGCCGAAGACGCCTTCCCACACCTGGAAGACATACTGCCTGAAAACAGAACCGTCGAGCGCAAACCGAGGAGTGAGAGGAGAAGGAGACTGGAGATTGGAGATTAAAGATTGGAGACTTGTTGAGTGGAGATTAGTAAACTAGAGAAAAAGAGATTGAAGATTGAGGCGTTCCGGGGACTGATAGCAACTACGAGTAGTTGTCTGCGGTCCGCGGTCCGTCGTCCGCCGTCCAACATGAGGTAAATGATGACCGAAGAAATTAACATCAAAGAAATGCCCACCGATGAACTGCTAGAGCTGATGATGGATGACCTCTACGATGGCTATGCCGACGAGATCGTAGAGGAAGTTGAGGAGTGTCTCTCGCGCGGTATGACGCCTTACGATGTGCTGACCCAGGGTCTGGTCGCCGGCATGGAAATCGTAGGCGTTGACTTCCGCGACGGCATCCTCTTCGTGCCCGAGGTGCTGATGTCGGCCAAAGCGATGAAAGCGGGCATGAACGTGCTGCGCCCGCTGCTCGCCGAGACAGGCGCGCCGACGATCGGCACTATGGTCATCGGCACCGTGAAAGGAGACATCCACGACATCGGCAAGAATCTGGTGGCAATGATGATGGAGGGAGCGGGTTTTGAGGTGTTCAATATCGGCATCAACAACTCGGTGGAGGACTATCTTGAGGCCATCGAGGAGCACCAGCCGGACATCCTGGGCATGAGCGCGCTGCTGACCACGACGATGCCTTACATGCGCGTGGTGATAGATGCCTTGAAAGAAGCGGGTATCCGGCAGGACATCATCGTGCTCGTCGGCGGCGCACCGCTCAACGATGCCTTTGCCGAGGACATCGAGGCCGACGCCTACTGCCGCGACGCCGCCGTGGCGGTGGAGACGGCTAAGAAGTTTATGGCCATTCGCAGAGGCGTCTCCTGAGGATAATATATGTTATACTGCGACGGCCGTTTGATAATTACTGAAAGTAGCCGCCGTCTGCGGTCCGTCGTCTGCCGTCTATCCCGGAGATCCTAATGAATCCTCTAGAACAGTTGTTGGAATCTGAACCGTATATTCTTCTCGATGGCGCCATGGGCACCATGCTTATGGCCATGGGTCTGGAGCAGGGCGATCCGCCCGAAGAGTGGAACGTCATCTACCCCGACCGCGTGCTCGGCGTGCATGAAGGATACATCGCGGCCGGTTCGCGCCTCATTCTCACCAACACCTTCGGCGGCACCCGCTATCGCCTCAAACTACACAACCTGCACGATCGCGTTCACGAACTAAATTACGCCGCGGCCCAGCTGGCGCGGCGCGCTGCCGATAATGCGCCTCACCTCGTCGTCGTCGCCGGCTCCATGGGCCCCACCGGCGAACTGCTCGAACCGATGGGCACGATGACCTTTGACCGGGCGCGCGATGCCTTCGCCGAACAGGCTGCAGGCCTGGCCGAAGGCGGCGCAGACCTCCTCTGGGTAGAGACCATGAGTGACCTGGAGGAGCTTCGCGCTGCCGTCGAAGGCGCCCGCTCCGTGTGTGATTTACCCGTGGCTGCCTCGATGACGTTTGACACAAACCGGCATACCATGATGGGCGTTAGCCCCCAGCAGGCGGTGCGGGCTTTGCGTGACTTGAATTTGATTGCTATGGGGGCCAATTGTGGTAACGGGCCGGCTGAGATTGAAGATGTGATTAGCGCCATGGTGGATGAGGATCCGGGTGTGCCGTTGATTGCCAAATCGAACGCGGGTATTCCACGGCTTGTGGGTGGCTCGGAGCTGATTTATGACGGCACGCCTGTTGTCATGGCCGGCTACGCGCATCGCGTGCACAACATGGGCGCGCGGCTCATTGGCGGCTGTTGCGGCAATACCCCTGACCATATGCGCGCCATGTCGGCCGTGCTCAAGGGCGACACAGATCCCGACGACCTCCCCGCCGCTCCACGCCCCAAGAGCCGGGTAGCGAGCACCGGTAACAACCGCCGCGGCCACACCCGCCGTCATCGCCGCAGGTAATAATGAGTTTAGGCGCCTGGTTACGCAACCACCCGTCCTGGCTGGAGTGGACCTACGATCGTACGCAGTGGCTGTTCCGTCGCCTCGATCCCCTTATCCGTCGCCTGGGCTATGAGCGAGTGGAACGCGTCTTGCTGCCGGTGGAAGACGTATCCAAGAAAATCATTTTTGACTGTCGTACCTGCGGGCAGTGTATATTGCACTCGACGGGCATGACCTGCCCCATGACCTGCCCCAAGAACCTGCGAAATGGGCCATGTGGCGGGGTGCGCGCCAACGGCAATTGTGAGGTGAAACCCGACATGCGCTGCGTCTGGGTCGAAGCATATGAGCGTTCGCGACGTATGAATGAATACGGGCACGAAATGCTCATGCTCCAGCCCCCGGTCAACCGCCAGTTGCAGGGTGATTCCGCCTGGATCAACATGCTAACCGGCGTCGACAAAGACACGCCTCGCGGCTGGGAGTGAGAGCGTGTCACGTGTCGCGTATCATGTATCACGAGACACTTGACCCATGACACACGATTCCCCCGGACGCCTGGAACGCGTCTTGCGCGCCGGCCTCTTCGCCGTCACCGCCGAACTTAACCCGCCCGACAGCGCCGATCCGCAGGAGGTCTACGAAGCGGCCCTCGTCCTTTCCGAGGTCTGCGATGCCATCAACGCCACCGACGCTTCCGGCGCGCACTGCCATATGTCCAGCGTCGCTATCTGTGCATTGCTCACCCGCGCCGGATACGAGCCCGTTTACCAGGTCTCCTGCCGCGACCGCAACCGCATCGCCATCCAGGGCGACCTCCTGGGCGCCGCCGCCATGGGCGTGCACAACATCCTGTGCCTCACCGGCGATGATGTGAGCGTGGGCGACCAACCAGAAGCCAAGCCTGTCTTCGACTTTGATTCCATCCATCTGTTGCGCACGGCGCGCATCATGCGCGACAAAGGCATGTTCCTCAGCGGGCGCAAACTGACCGTACCCCCGAAGCTCTTTCTCGGCGCGGCCTCCAATCCCTTTGCCCAACCGTACGAGTGGCGACCCTTGCGCCTGGCCAAAAAGATCCAGGCCGGCGCCCAGTTTATCCAGACCCAATATTGCTACGACGTGTCCCGCTTCCGCACCTTCATGGAGACCGTGCGCGACATGGGCCTGCACAAGAAAGCCTACATTCTCGTCGGCGTCGGCCCGCTGCGCTCCGAGCGCGCCGCCGAATACATGCGTACCAACGTCCCCGGCGTGCGCATCCCGGACGAAATCGTCGAGCGCCTGCGCAAGACGCCCAAAGAACGCAAGCGCGAAGAGGGTAAAAAAATCTGCGTCGAAATCATTGAGCAGGTGCGCGAAATTCACGGCGTCGCCGGCGTTCACGTCATGGCCTACCGTCAGGAAGAACTCGTGGCCGAGATCATCCATGAAGCCGGCCTCCTGCCTCGCCCCCGCCAGCCCGGACTGCCAGCGGCCGACCGCCGACGGCAGACGGCCGACCGCCGTTTGAAGGATTCTTCGGCCACGAATTACACGAATTCTACTAATTTTTCTTCTAATTCATAAGGAAGAGGGAGGAACACCTTGCAAACCGTCGTCAGTTCCAAAACAAAAACCGTGATCATCGGCCCCGATCGGCCCTTTACCATCATTGGCGAGCGCATTAACCCCACCGGACGCAAGCTGCTGGCCCGCGAAATGGCCGCCGGCAACTTTGACCGTGTGCGCAGCGACGCCATCGCCCAGGTCGAGGCCGGCGCGCACATGCTGGACGTCAACGCCGGCATCCCCCTTGCCGACGAACCCGCCATCCTCGCCGAGGCCATCCAGATCGTGCAGTCAGTCACCGACGTGCCCATCTCCATCGACTCCTCCGTCGTCAAGGCGCTCGAGCGTGGTCTCGAAGTCTACGAAGGCAAAGCCCTCGTCAACTCCGTAACCGGCGAAGAAGAGCGGCTGGAATCCGTCCTACCCATGGTCAAAAAATACAGCGCTGCCGTCATCGGCATCTCCAACGACGAGACGGGCATCTCCGAAGACCCCAACGTGCGCTTCGAGGTTGCGCGCAAAATCGTGGAGCGCGCCATGGACCACGGCATTCGCAAAGAGGACGTGATCATCGACCCGCTTGTTATGCCCATCGGCGCCATGCGTTACGCCGGCCGCCAGGTTTTTGAAATCGTGGGCCGCTGCCGCGACGAACTGGGCGTCAACACCTGCTGCGGCGCCAGCAACGTCTCCTTCGGCCTGCCCAACCGCGGCCCCTTAAACGGCGCCTTCCTGGCCATGGCCATCGCCTCCGGCCTCACCTCGGCCATCACCAACCCCATCGAGGACGAAATCAGGCACGCCATTCTGGCAGCCGACGTCATGATGGGCAACGACGAAAACTGCACCAACTGGATCGAAGCCACCCGCGGCGACGCGTCTGAGGATGAAGGCAACGGCCGCCGCGGTCGCCGCCGCCGCAGTCGCCGTCGCGGTTGATAATCAAGACCTGACAGGTTTTCAAAACCTGTCAGGTCTGGAACCGGGCGCATGTCCCAATCTGTCCTCCTGCTGACCCAGGTGCTCCCCTATCCGCTCACCGGCGGGGCCAAGATCCGCGCCTACTACATGCTGCGCCTTCTGGCGCAACGGCGCGACGTAACCCTCGTCTCCTTCGTGCGCGACGACGACCCGCCCGACGCCGTGCAACACCTGGCCCAGTTTTGCCGCGCCGTGCACACCGTCCCCATGCACCGCGCCCGCTGGCGCGACGGGTTGGCCTTTGCCGAAAGCCTGCTCTCAGGCCGGCCCGCCTCCATCATCCGCGACGGCCTGCCCGCCATGCAGAGACTCCTGCGCCGCCTGGCGCGCGAGACCCCCTTCGACGTCGTGCACGCCGACCAGACGGCCATGGCCCAATACGCCCTCTACGCCCGCGGGGCCCACGACGATGACCGCCGGCCCCACACGCTGCTCGACCAGCACAACGCCATGTATCTTCTGGTCGAGCGCCAGGCCGGTTACGAAAGTGGCCCGCAACGCCGCATCTGGCAACGCGAAGCGCGCCTTCTGCGCCGTTACGAAGCCGACCTCATGCGCCAGTTCGACCACATCCTCACCGTCACCGAAGAAGATCGCCAGGCGCTTCTCAACCTGTTTGGCGAATCCTTGCGCGAACAGCTAAGCCAGAAATTCACCTCGTTGCCCATCTGCGTCGACCCCTCCGACAAAGAGCCCGTGCCCTACGAAGACCACGGCCCCCAGATCTTGCACCTGGGCACCATGTTTTGGCCCCCCAACGTGGAAGGCGTGCTGTGGTTCGCACAGGAAGTCTTTCCTCAGGTTCTTGACCGGGTTCCCGACGCCCATTTCACCATTGCCGGCAAAAACCCGCCGTCCACCGTTACCGAACTGGCCCAGCCCGGCAGCCGCCTCCACGGTCACGTCACCGTCGCCGGCTTCGTTCCGGATGCTCGGCCGCTGCTCGCCCGTTGTCGCGCCTTCGTCGTCCCCGTTCGCGCCGGCGGCGGCATGCGTGTCAAGATCGTCGACGGCTGGCAATGGGGCCTGCCCATCGTCTCCACCACCATCGGCGCCGAAGGCATCGACACGCGCCCCGGCGAGAACATCCTTCTCGCCGACGAGCCCGGGGCGTTTGCCGACGCCGTACTCTCCGTGCTTACCGACGCCGAGCTAAACCAGTCCCTGCGCCGCGAAGGCCGCCGCTGGGTAGAAGAACATTATGATTGGCGGCGAGTGTACCGGCGCGTGGACAAGGTTTACGACAAGCTGTCCTGAGCCGTTCGCAAGCCGGGAGGCGTGCGCTACAAAAAAACCCGCCGGCCCCTGTGACCGGCGGGTGAAGGGCGCAAGCCTCCCCAGCTTGCGCTATGCGTGGTGTTGCTAACGGCTCAGTTGAGCGATTGGCCGTTAATTTCTACCGTTGCCATTACCGTTGCCATTGCCGTTACCATTGCCATTGGGCGGGCCGGCGTGGTCGGGTGGGCCGCCGTTGTGGCCATTGCCATTGCCGTTGCCATTGCCGTTGCCGTTCCCGTTGCCGTTGCCGGGCGGATTCACGAAGTCTGGTGGTCCCACTCCCGAGGTGTCAACATCGTCGTTGTCCTCAGTCTCCGTGTCCGCATCGTCATCACCGCGGTTCGGCCCACCGGCCCACGGCGGTGGCCCGGCCCAAGGCGGGGGTCCGGGCTCCAGCTCCAGCTCTTCGCGGATCTCGCCCCAGCCCCAGCCGTCCTGCATCATGGCTACCACTTCTTCAAAAGTCGCGCCGTCTTCCACGTCCATCTGGGCATCGGCGATAGCCACCGCCTGCCTGATGCGCCCCCAGCCCAATCCGGACTGCTTCAACTCTAGCAGCTGTTCAGCAGTCAGCTCCGAATCCTCGAGGCTTGCCGCAAAGCGATGGGCAAACATGACTTGGCCCCAACCCTGGTCTTCTTCGACGTGCGCTTCGAGCAGGTCCTGCCACGTGCCTTCATAGTCGGGCAGCGTCTGTGACAGACGCCACGCGGTCATGATTTGGCCAAAGCCAACGCCGTCGGCGTGTAGGTCGAGCAGCACCTGGCAATCCTCTTCCATCATGGTTGCCAGCGCGCGCGCCACGGGATGGCTGCAGGTTGCGGGCTCTTCTTCGGGTTCGACATCTTGCGCCGCCACGGGCAACGCTACGAGCGCCAGCAACACAGCCAGCGCAACCAGAATGCCCCACCGCCGCCACTGCCGTTGTGAATTGATCATAACGATTTCCTCACTTTTGTACGTCTACATTTACAAACGTAACACTGTCCAATGTCCCGCCTCACTATATAGAGAACGTAAATGCCCCTTAAAACGTTACGGTACTTTAGTCCTAGTGGTGAGTGTGGGTGGGCGCCGGGCGGTTCGCGAACCGCCCCTACAGGGGTGAGGCAGGTTGGAGCGGCATCTTTATGTGTGGGAGATTGCCGGCATTGTGGGTGGTGAGTAGACTACGACGCAGAGAAATCTGATTTCGGCGACCGAGGGTCGCTTGAGAAATCGGATTTCTGGCAGAGCTCACGAACCTGTAAACGATAGTTAGTTACCAGGAAGATTCATATGTCACACGCCACAGATCACAAACCACACGCCACACTGCAGGTCCTCGTCACCGGCGGCGCCGGCTTCATCGGCTCCCACCTCGTCGACGCGCTCATCGCCCAGGGGCACCGGGTGCGCGTGTATGATAATTTGGAGCCGCAGGTTCATGGGGCGTTGCGCGAGAAGGGGCGGTGGCCCGCGTATTGTAATGCGCAGGCGGAGTACGTGCTGGGGGATGTGCGGGACCGGGAGGGATTGCGCGAGGCGTTGCAGGGGGTGGACGTGGTGTATCACCAGGCGGCGATGGTGGGCGTGGGGCAGTCGATGTACCAGATCGAGCGCTACGTGGACGTGAACACGCGGGGGACGGCCATCCTGCTGGATATCCTGGCCAATGACGAGGCCATACGGGAGCGGGTGCAGAAGCTGGTCGTGGCTTCTTCCATGTCCATTTACGGCGAAGGGCATTACCG
>CAYSMQ010000122.1:0-11800 GCA_964432035.1 uncultured Ardenticatenaceae bacterium | reverse complement strand
AGAAAATCACAGGCAAACCGTTTGAAGCGCGCGTACGTCGATAACTGTGCCAGGTGTTTCGCCAACGCGTCGCCGTCTTCAAAGCTGGCGAAGATATTTTCATTGCTGCCATCGCGATGCTCCAGGCGCAGGTAGACCTCCTGCTCTTTGTCTTCGGCACCAACAACGTCGCGGATGATGAGGCGCCCGCCGGCCCGCGTCTGCTCAAACTTGCGCCGCAAATAGTCGCGTACCGTTTGTTCTCTCTCGCCATAGGACCACAGCTCGTGCACCGTGGAATTACACAACGTGGTATCGATTGACGCTTCTTCGAAGATGGCCTCCGTAATATTTCGCTGGTGAAAGTGGACAAACGTGTCGCCGAATTGGCCCGCGCGCTGCCGTTCGCGACAACGGGCCATGAACTCGCCCGTTATCTCAATACCGATGAGATCGGAATCAGGAAAATCTTGCGCCACGCGCACCAGTAGCGCCCCATCGGCGCATCCTTCGTCTACAATCTTGCCGGGCACGATCGCCGTCCGGATGTCGCCATACTTGACTTCGACAATCTCACGATTGCCCATACCAAAAGCATAGCTGGCATAATCGCGCGTTTCCGTCAGGCTCCCCTTCTCGTTCAGCAGCGGGTCACGCCAGAGTCGTTGCACACGGCGCGGAACGTCGGGGAAGTCGCGCCACAGATCAAGGGTAGATGGATGCAAATGCTCGCGCACTTCGGCGGCGTTTGGCCAGCCCGCCCCCACTTCTACCACCTTTTCCATGATAGCCCCGGGCCGCAAGGCGGCAGGATCTCCTGTTCCATATTCGGCCGGGAGTATGCTGAAATCCAGATCGCGAAACTGCTCGAAAACGCCCGGCGTTGAGCTAAGCACGACGCAGTTGTCCGGCGTCAACTGTAGGTCACCTTCGCTCTGTTCGGCGATCTCTTTCAGCATGAGCTCGGCAAATCGCGTCGTTGGTCCATAGTGGGGAATTCCCACGATGCGATAGTCAAAGGCGAAAGCGGATTCCAGAGAGCGCGCAAAGCGGTCCACGCCGATGGCCCGCACGTGAAAGGGGATGGGATTGTAACGAGAGTGCTGCTGGTTGCTGGAAGTAATCGCGAAAACAATCTTGTCGATCGGCTCAGCGGCTGCCGGTCGCTCTTCATAGAGAAATGACAGCTCATCCAATGGCATCTGTACAACGCTGCGCAAGTATCGCGCCTGAAAGTTTGTGTTGAGCAAATGTCGTCCGGGAAATAAGAGGGTCGTCACAGCAGTTTCTAACGCCTTGCTATTGTCCTGGTGGCTGAAACAGAAAATATTGTATCATAGGCTAAGGGACATTGTCGTGTACGCATAGGAGCACCACGTAGATTAACATGGAAACAGTCCTCTTTTATCGCTTTGGCGTTGCCCTCTTTATCGGTATTCTGGTCGGGTTGCAGCGTGAGTACGTCTCGGACATGTATGGCATCCGCGAAAGCCGTTCGGAGATGTTCGCAGGCGTGCGCACATTCGCCTTGATGGCGCTCGTCGGATGCATCGCCGCCATGCTCGCCGACCTAATGCAATCGCCGTGGGTATTCGTGGGCATTGTATTACCGTTAGGTATTCTCATCGCCGTAGGCTATTTCATCACCGCCTGGCGCAGCGCAGCGGGCATGACCACCGAGGTAGCAGCGTTGGCTACCATTCTGACCGGCGCGCTCTGTTACTGGGGAGAATTACTCCTGGCGGTGGCGCTGGGCGTTATCATCACACTGCTGCTTTCGCTGAAGATGGAGATGCAACGCTTTGTGGCGCACCTGACGCGGGAGGACATCCTGGCGGCGCTCAAGTTCGCAGTCATCACAGCTATCATTCTGCCCCTATTGCCAAACGAGACCTTTGGTCCGGCGCCGTTTGAAATCTTCAATCCCTATCAGATCTGGCTATTCGTGGTGCTCATCTCTGGCATTAGTTTTCTGGGCTACGTGCTCATGCAGGTGTTCAGCTCGGGGCACGGCATCGCCCTGACCGGGCTGCTGGGCGGGTTGGCTTCCAGCACGGCAACGACCCTGAGCTTCGCCCAGCGCAGTGTCAAGAACCGTGGCTTTGGGCGCACCTTCGCTCTCGCCATCTTACTGGCCTGGATCGTCATGTTCGGTCGCGCGGTGGTGGAAGTTGCTCTCGTAAATTTCGATCTGGTGAGCCACGTGGTCACGCCCATGGCAGTCACTGCCGCTGCGGGCCTAGCCTATGGCCTCTATCTGTTTTTCTCGGGACGGGACCACGAAGATGAAGAGGACCTAGTGCTCACTAATCCCTTCGAGCTGGCGCCGGCCATCACCTTCGGTCTACTGTACGTCGCTGTGCTTTTCATCTCGCGAGCGGGCGAAACATTCTTTGGCACGACCGGCGTCTACGTTTCCAGCCTCATTGCCGGGTTGCCGGGCATCGATGCCGTCGCGCTTTCTATGGCCGAACTGAGCCGCGGGCCCGGAGGACTGGATTCCGAAGTCGCCGCGCGCGCGGTGATGTTGGCGGCACTGGCTAATACCTTCGCCAAGGGCGCACTGGTCATTTTTACCGGTTCGTCCTCGCTCAGGCGCGCGCTAGCCCCCGGGTTAATACTCATGCTGGGCGTTGGCGCGGTGGCTGTTTGGCTGATGTGAGCGGCGCTACGAACTGGCAACTTCTTTCTGCGCCGCCAGCGAGCGCCGTACGGCCGAAAGCGTAATTAGCGCCAGCCAACACATCAGCGCCAGCGTGAACGGTAGCGTCGTCACCAGACTGAAAACCGTTAGCACGAGGCAAAGGACCACGAGGGCGAGCCCCAGCCCTGGATGCAAAAGCAGGAAACGCCCGCAGTTACGGTACGTGTTCAGTAACGAGCGGTCATCTTGCGCCAACCAGAAGGGCCAATAGAACAGATTCAGCGCCAACCATAGGGACAGGGCAGCGATCCACAGCAGCCGCAAGCTGAACCACACCGCGCCGGGCGTTTGCCAGTAGCTTACTAGATTCCAGAGTCCGACAAACCAGATTAGCCCGTTAATTGCCGCCCAGCGCCACGCGGGCCAGAAAAGCGTGCGAAAAGCATCCCAGGCATCGCGCGGGCCCCAATACTCCCCTTCCATACTGCGCCGCGCCATGGCGTACACCATCGCCGTCGCCGGCGGCCCCGTCACCACGGGAATTTGCAACACGAACCAGCCGGCATTAAGCACCAGCATCAAAACCACCTCTTGCCACCACAAACGGACGGTGTACAGTAGAATCTTGCTCAAACTCCTCATACATCCAACCAGAGACTGGTTAACTGGAGACTAGAGACTAACCCCTTCCAATCTCCAATCTCCGCCCTTACCCCTTCAACCCCGTATAACTAATCCCCTCCAAAAAGTATCGCTGGAAGAAGATGAAAATCACGGCCATAGGCAGCGTCGTCACCAGGGAGCCGGCGAGAATGGCGTTCCATTGCAGGTTTTCACCCAGACCGCCACGTAGAATGGCCAGGCCAAGGGGTAAGGTGAAGAGATCTTCGCGCACGCTGATGACGATGAGGGGAAACATGAAATCGTTCCACGCGCCCTGAAAGGTGAAGATGATCAGGGCGATCAGCGCCGGACGCGCGATGGGTAGAATAACGCGGAAGAACATCTGCAAACGGTTGGCGCCGTCGATGCGTGCAGCTTCTTCCAGCTCCCCGGGGATCGATTCAAAGAACTGCTTCATCAGAAAGACGCCAAAAGCCGTCGTCACCTTGGGAAAGATGAGGCCCATGTAGGTGTCAATGAAATTCAGCTGTTTGAGCACAATGAACATGGGGATCAGCAGAACGATGCCGGGAATCATCATCGTACCAAGAATGGTCAAGAACAGCGCATTGCTGCCAGGAAAGGGGATGCGCGCCAGCGCGTAGCCCGCCATGCTGGCAAATAGAATGTTGCCCACAGTGATCGACAGAGCCACAAAGGCACTGTTAACCATCCAGCGGTCGATGTTTAAGGTCTGCATGCGCCTGTAGCCGTCCAGCGTCCAGGTCTCGGGAATGAGGCTCACCGCATTGACGGCGATCTCGGGCAGCGTCTTGAAACTCGTCGTGATCGTCAGCAGAAAAGGGTAAAGAAAGGTCAGCGCCAGCAGGAAAAGCAGGCCGTAAGAGAGAATTAGGCGGAAGCGTGCGGGCCAATCAACTCCCTTGGTCTCGGTAATCGTAGGCGATATGCTCGTCATAAGGATGCTCCTTACTGCTCGACTTCACTACCAGTTATGCGCCGCTGTAACAGTGTTAGTACAAATATGATGATGAAGAGCAGAATGGCGATGGCGGCGCCGAGCCCCATCTCGCTGTTACGAAAACCATTGCGATAAACCATGTAAGCCATAGTTAACGTGGTCTTTGCCGGTCCGCCGCTGCTCATCACGTAGATCTGGTCGAACACCTGGTAGGTCCCGATCAAACCCAACGTCACAACGAAAAAGATTGTCGGGCGAAGAAGCGGTACGGTGATGAGGCGAAATGTGGGCCATGCCGTCGCGCCATCTACCTGCGCCGCCTCGTATACGCTGCCGGGAATGTCTTGCAACGCCGCGAGAAAGATAATCATCATCGTGCCAATGGTCGTCCAGGTGTTCATGAGCATAATCGCCAGCAACGCCAGGCTGGGACCACTGATCCAGTCCCAAACCGTTAAGCCCAACACCTGGCTCTGCAGAAAGGCGGGTCCGTCGCGCAGGGTAATTCCCACACTTTCTAGAATAATATGGAAAAGGCCACGCGCGTCTGCCATCCAGGCAATCGGCTCCCAGGCGCCAAACGTTATCATCTCCAACATATGATTCACCAATCCGCTTCGCTGGTACAGAAACAGAAAGATGAGGCTGATCGCTACAGAGGACGTGATAGAGGGGAAGTAATAGGCGGTGCGAAAGAAATCCTTGTAGCGCAGCATGCGCTGGTTGACGACCACGGCAAGCAGCAGCGACAGGATCGTTTGTAAAGGCACCACGCCCAGAGCGAAATAGGTCGTGTTCTTCAAGGCCTTAAAGAAGTCTGACTGGCGAATGCCACCGCCAACAAGCACCTCTTCATAGTTTTCCGTACCAACCCAGGATGCCTCGGTCGGTGGACTGATGCCGTTCCAGTCCGTGAAACTAAAGTAGATGGCGAAGAAGATGGGGATGATCAGGAATATGATAAAGACGATCAGTGCGGGCGTCATAAAGAGCCAGCCGGCAATGGTGTCTTCTCTATCCTGCCCCTTAATTCCGCTTGCCATGGTACACCTCCGGGAGAACAGGTGACCGGCGCTTTGAAAGCGCCGGTCACCCGCCTACACTAGCGGCTCAGTACTTCGGTGCCGACTTCCTCAGCTTGTTGCAACACTTGCTCGCTCGTCATGGTTCCGGCGAAGGCCTGTTGCAGGCCGTTGTTAACCGTATCCACGACGTCATTGAAACCAGGCGCAAACTGCCAGGCGCGCGCATGATCCGCGCCGTCCAGGAACGGCTGCAGGTCAGGAAACTGCTCCAACCACTGGTCGCGCAGGCTTTGGCGCGTGGGCATCGCCAGGCCCAGGTCGGTCCAGGCTTCCATGCCCTCGGACCCGGTCAAGTAATTGACCAGTTCAAAGGCGGCGTCCTTTTGCTCGTCAGAGATGCCCGCCGGCACGCCATAGCAGACGGTGAAGGCCATGGTGGCCTCGCCGCCTGGGCCAGCAGGCAGCTGGGCAATGCCATAGTTCACGTCGGGGAACTGGTCTTCCAGGAAAGGTACGATCCAGTTCCCTTCGATAACCATCGCCGCGCTTTGCTTGCCAAAGGCCTCTCCGGGCCAGCCGCTATCCAGATCGGCCGGTTGCGCAGCGTAGCCGTCCAGGACCAGGTTCACGTAGAAGTCAAGCGCCTCCTGTGCCTCCGGGCTGTTGATGCGCATTTCCGTGAAATCCTCGTTAGCAACTTCCCCACCGCCCTGGTAAAGGAAAGCGATCCAGCGCGCGAAGTCAGCGGTAACGGACATACCGTAAACGCCTTCGTCTTCGTTGGTCAACTGTTCGGCGGCGCTACGCAGGTCGTCCCAGGTCCAATCCTCATTGGGATGTTCTACGCCAGCGGCATCAAACAGGTCGATGTTATATTGCAGGCCAAGGGTGCTGAAGTCCTTGGGTGGGCAGTAGAAGGTGCCGTCATAGGTGAAAGCTTCGCGCAGGCTTTCATAGAAATCGTCGGGATTCTCGATGCGGCCTTCACCGGGTTCCACTGCGCCGGCTTCCACGAGGTCCGGCAGCCTGAGGCTGTCGATATAGAAGACATCCGGCGGTGAACCACCCGCCAGGCTTGTCTGCAGTCGCGTGTCATAATCCGGGGCAAAATTGAGATTCACCTGGATGTTCTCGTTTGCTGCGTTAAAATCGTCAATGATGGCCTGCAGGCGAGTGTTCTCTGCGTCGGAGCTGGACCATCCCATAAGTTGCAGCTCTATGGCGTCAGCGCTCTCTGCAGGCTGTTCTTCTTCCTCTTCAGGCGCCGGTTCTTCTTCAGGCACCTCCACAGGCGTTTCCTGTTCACCTTCAGTGCCGACAGGAGGCTCTTATTACTGTCCACCGCATGCTGCCAGCATCACGCTAAGAATTAAAAGAAGCGCCAGCATACTGTACCATTTGTGTTTCATTTTCATCTCCTCTCATTTTAGATAGACGAACGTTTGACCAGTGGAAATGCATCACAAGTTATCTTCACTTCACCTCCTTTCTTACCTATCCTCGTCATTCATTACATCGACCACATATTGCTCGCCGCAATGGCGAAACCTGAAACGCAAACGCCGCCAGTGAGATGGAAGCCGCGGGCTGATGTCATATCCATCGTCTTGCAGTCGCAGACCGGCAAAGCCGAAGGCAACCGCCTGCCACACACCGCCGGCAGAGGCGGCGTGTATGCCGTGCCCCGCATTGCCGCGCACGTCGCGTAAATCGGCGCGCGCCGCGAGCATAAAGTGATCATAGGCCTCGTCCGGTCTGCCCATTTCACAGGCAGCCCAGGCGTGGAAGCTGGGACCCAGCGACGAGCCATATTGGTGATCGGTCAGCGGCATATAGGCGTCCCAATTGGTTTGCCACGTCTTTTCATCATACCGATCACGAAAGAGACATAGCAGCATGATCACGTCGGCCTGTTTAATAACCTGGCTGCGATTTGCGCCTTCAATGCCCAACAGATATTGCATTGAATGGGTGCGATCCTCATACTGCTCCCAATCGACGTCTTCCAGATCAAAAAAGCCCTCGAATTGCAGCATCAAGCCGCTGTCCGGATCCTGGTGAATGACAATATGGCGCGCCACGTTCTGCCAGCTGTCCAGCTCCTCTTGGCTCAAGGAGAGCCGTTGCTTCAGGTCAGCTGCTTTCTCCGGATACGTATCCTCAAGCCACCTCAAGATCTCCAACGCAACGGTTAGATGCCACTGCGCCATGCGATTGGTATAGACGTTATTGTCTACATGCTCGTGGTATTCGTCGGGTCCGATGACGTCGCGGAAAGAGAAGCGACGGCTGCCGTTCACTACCTCATCTTCGGCGCGGTCGGCCCAGAAGCGCGCTGTATCCAGAATGATTTCCGCGCCCTGATCGCGCATAAAGGCGTCGTCACAGGAGGCGCGCCAATACTGCACGATGGCGTAAGCGATATCTGCCGAAATGTGAATCTCGATTTCGCCCGTCCAGATGCGCACCAGTTTCGTGCCGTCAAAACTGGGCACCCAGTTTGGCGTCACTTCTTCTCCCGTCAACGCACTCTCCCAGGCATATTGTGCCCCCTGATACCCGTTACCTTGCGCCTTGCCCCGGGCGCCCGGCAACGTGTGATAACGATAAGACAACAGATTTCGCGCAATCTCTGGTTGCGTAAACGTAAAGAAGGGCAGAATAAAGATCTCTGTATCCCAGAAGACGTGCCCCCGGTAGCCCAGCCCGCTCAACGTCTTTGCGCCAATGCTGACACGATCATCGTGGCGCGGCGCAGCCACTTGCAGCTGAAAGAGGTTGAAACGAACTGCCAGCTGTGCTTCGGCGTCTCCTTCGATAAGGACGTCAATCTCTTGCCACACGCGCTGCCAGGCCTCCATGTGTGCACACTTCAGATCATCATAGTGCACTCCGCGCAACTGCGTGCGCGCCCGCTCGACCACGGCGTCCGGGAGGTCCGTCTGATCGCGGCTCGTAGTGTAAGCGACAAACTTATCTACCTGTAAGGTCTGCGCCTGAGAAATTTCTGCCTGTATCGACAACGTGGGAAAACGCGGACAATTGGCGACGTCGATTGTTGCCTCGCCCGTCGTCGTTGCCGTCGTCGCCGCGCACAGCTCGATTCCTGAGGCGCGTGTACGGCTATGTAACCATACGGTAGGGTCTCCCTCGTCTCCGGTAACATGCCCCTGATCCAGATGCGTCCAATGCAACAGATCCTCATTGGCCACATACCCGTCGATGCCCGTCTCTACCTCCAACAGCGCGTCGTCACTGACAGGTGTGGCTAACAGGCGTAAAGCGCCCAGATGCGGCCTGTCATAGCTGATAAAGCGTTCAAACGTCAGGTCGACAACCAGCCCAGTAGGCGCCTGCCAGCGCACGTGCCGTTGTAGCAAACCGCGCTGCAAGTCCAGGCTGCGTCGAAAATCCAGAATCTGGCCCTGATCAAGGGCAAACGGATGCCCATCAACGCGCAGGCGCAGATCGAGCCAGTTGGGTAAATTCACCAGCTCGGTAACCACGATGGGAGCGTCGTCGAAAACGCCGTGCGCCAGCGTAAGCGCGTGATCCCCGCTAAACCCTTCCTCAAAGCTGCCTCGGCTGGCGAAGTAGCCGTTACCCGTGGTGAACACCGTCTCCATATGATGCTGCTGTTCTGGCTCGAATTCATTCTGGACAACGTGCCATAGCGGGTCGGGCCCCGCCATCGTTCTAAAGTCTTCCAGCGTCACCTCTTTGAGGCTCTCACGGTGCGCGAATCGCCCTTGCTCACCACCCAGCTCCTCAAAGCGCTCGGCAGGTCCCAGCGCCAGCGCAGGCATGCCCGCATTGAGCGCGGCGGCAACCCCAGCTGCCGCATCCTCCACAACCAGGCAGTCTTGTGGCGGCTGATCCAGCCGCGCTGCCGCAAAACGAAACAGATCTGGCGCCGGTTTCATGCGCGGCACACTGGCGCCGTCGGCAAGCGCGCCAAGGCGATGGCCAATACCTAGACGCTTGACCACGTCGCGCGCGTTGCGGCTGGCAGAGGCAATGGCATAAGGCACGCCGGCCCCATCCAACTCATCCAGTAGGCGTCGGACGCCCGGCAAGAGATCGGCTGGCGTTACCTGTTTCAACATCTCCTGATAGGTGCGGTTCTTGCGCGCCATCAGGGCCTGGATCTTCTCTTCTGACACCGAACGGTCGTCCAGAATTCGCAGAAGCGACTCGCGCCGCGATACCCCTCGCAACTGTTCGTTCACCGCCCGGTCAAAGGGCATCCCCTCCTCGTCGGCCATTTTCTTCCAGGCCTGATAGTGATACTCCGCAGTATCGGTGATGACGCCGTCCAGGTCGAAAATCACAGCCCGTAAAGCCACCAAAACCCTCCGCAGTGACGCCAATCCGCCGGGTGCATCCGGCGCGTTATCCTACAACCTACAGGGAACACTTAGAGAAATCGGATGTCTTTTCTGCTCTACTTCCTGGCCAGGTCCAACTGCTAGACATCCGACTTCTTTAACCTTCGATCTCAGCTAGAAGCGCGAACAATCAGTTCTGGCTTTAACAATACCCCCTTCTTTTCTACCTCCTCGCCGTCAATTTGATTCAGCAACAACTCCACAACTCGCTGGCCCACGGCGTCGATCGGTTGCCGTACCGACGTCAGCGGTGGCTGCGTGTATTGCACCAACGGAAAGTCGTCAAAACCGGTGATCGCCAACTCCTGCCCGACCTGCAACCCGGCGCGAGCCGCGCCGTCGAGCGCGCCGATAGCCACCAGATCACTGACACAGGCAATGGCCGTAGGCCGCCGTTCGGCTGGCAATTGCAGCAGCTGGCGCACGCCGTCACGCCCTAATTGAGCCGAATGCTCGCCGCGTACGATGAGTTGCTCATCCGGCTCTATCCCACGATCTGCCAGGGCCTTCCGGTATCCTTTTTCGCGATAGGCGCCAGACTGTGATCCCATGGGCCAGGTAATGAAACCGATACGCCGGTGTCCGCGCTCCAGCAGGTGCTCTACAACCAGCTGCAGACCGTGACTTCCGTCGACGTCCACCCAGTGAAATTCCCACTCGTCATTTGCGCGCCCGAAAGTGACGAAAGGAATTCCCTCTTCCATCAACATTTCTACCCGCGGGTCGTCGTGCACCGTGTCGGCCAGCAAGAAACCGGCCACCTGGTTGCGCGAATAGAGTTCACGGTAGACATCGGGACGAGGCATGCCCCCATCGGCTACAAACGTGAGCAGATGATAACCTTGTGTCTCGGCGGCGTTCGCCGCGCTGTGAACAAAGGCGTCCAGGACGGGGTGCACGAATTCGTCCGGCATATAATGCCAAGCGTATCCGATCAGGTTACTGGCCTGCTTGCGCAAATTTCGAGCGCTGACGTTGGGCTTGTAACCAAGGTCGCGCACCGCCTGCCAGATGCGCTCGCGCGTCTCCGGCGTTACCTGGGCGCGATTGTTCAGGACTTTGGAAACGGTCTGGTAACTGACTCCAGCTCTGGCGGCGACGTCCTTTAACGTAACACGACTCATCGCTTGTTCCTGTACTCAAACCGGTTAAGCGAACGTTCGGGCGAACGTTCGCCTACATTAAAGCATATTTTATGATTGGTTGTCAAGCGCTATGTAAAACACCAAAAAAAGGGCCTGCGCCTACCCCGGCGCGGGCCCTTTTGCGACCACGCTTAAGCAATTCTTATAGTGGCCAGAAACGCAGAATGAGCGGTATCGAAGTTAAGACAATGACGACCTCTAGCAAAAGCCCCATGCGCCAGTAATCGCCAAAACGGTACCCGCCGGGTCCCATTACCAACGTGTTGGATTGGTGTCCGATTGGCGTCAGAAAGGCACAGGAAGCGCCGATTGCCACGCACATGAGGAACGGATCGGCGGAAGCGCCAAGCCCTTCGGCAATCGTTACGGCGATTGGAGCCATGAGCACGGCGGCGGCAGCATTGTTGATCAGATCGGACAAGAACATCGTACCCACGAGAACCAGCACGAGAGTGGCGGCCGGTGAAACGCCGCGCTGCGCCAGGTATAGAACCTGATTGGCGATCAAGTCGGCGCCGCCACTGACCTCTAATGCCTGGCCCACGGGAATCATCGCGCCAAGAAGCACAATGATCGACCAATCAATGCTTTCGTACGCCTCAGCCAACGTCAAGAGGTTGGTCATGATCATCACCAGCGAAGCGGCGATGAAGGCCACCTGTACGGGCACAAGGCCCACGGCGGCTGTCACGATTGCCGCGCCAAAAATGCCCACTGAGAGAAAGATGCGTCGGCGTCGGCCCAGACTGAGCCCGCGCTCAGCCAATGGTAACGCGCCCAGACTCGAAAGCACTTCGCCAAAAGTCCCCCTGGGCCCCTGCAATAGCAAGACGTCGCCCGCCTGGATTCGCACGCGGCCCAATCGTGTGTGCGCTCGGGCCCCCTGCCTCGAAATCGCCAGTAGATTGACGCCATACTGTTGGCGTAGATTCAAGCTGCGCACGGTCTCGCCAACCATCAACGATTCTGGTCGCACGACCGCTTCGATAATACGAATGGCATCACTCTGCAATACTTCTTGCGTCACGTCCTGG
>CAYSMQ010000121.1:4059-11805 GCA_964432035.1 uncultured Ardenticatenaceae bacterium | reverse complement strand
CCTGGAGATGGTGGTCACGCTGCCCCTGCCGCGCTGGCAAATCGTGTTGGCCAAAGCGCTGGCGCTGGCGTTGGCGACGCTTATCATCTTTCTCTTTGTGTCCATCGTCTCCTTTTTCGTCTTCCAATCTATCGAGGGCCAGATCGAAACCGATCTGACAGGCGTAGACATGTTCGGCGCTGTGTTTTCTGGCTGGCCTCTGGTCTTCGCCGTGAGCATGATCAGCATGTTCCTGGCGGCGTTTGCCTCTAGCCGGCGGGTGGCATCGATGATTGCTACAGCCATTCTCATCGTCAGCTATTTCGGCGACAATCTGGCAAATTCCACCGACGCTTTAGAGCCGTTTGAACCACTATTTCTCTTTACCTACCTTGATTCAACTGGTGAAGCGGTGCGGCAAGGACAGGCAACGGGCGACCTGCTCGTGCTGGTGGGCATCGGCCTTGTTTCTTTGCTGCTGGCAGTGTTCTTCTTCCAACGGCGCAACCTGACGGTGGGCGCCTGGCCCTGGCAGCGGGCGCGGGTCACGTAGAAAAGTAGCGCAATCGTCCTTGATTGCGCTACAAGGGTCTTGTTAGGCGACTTCTGCTCTGCCGGAAGGCTGGGGCAGCGCTGGCTCCGTCCGTTGCTTTGCCAGGAGGTCGCCTACGCGTGTAAGCCATGCAGCCATTCCGGAACTGTGCGCGGTGGGTGCGGACTCGTCTCCGGCAGTCGCTTCTGCCGTTTTCCGCTTTGCCCGGCGCATCATGTACAGCGTCACCTGTTGCTGGTAGTAGTCAGACATCATTTGTTCTCCTATGTTCGGGCCGTTGCGCCTGCCGGCGCCCTCAGCCATCTTTCGCTCAAAATCTGACCATAGGATAGACGGCGAAGCGGTTGATAGTCAGCCATCTAAAGTTGAATCTGGGGGTTGATTGGGGGTTGATTCTAGCGAATCAGAGACTGCATGCGCGCCCGCGCCACGGCCTGCGTGCGGCTTGTCACCTGCAGCTTGCCGAAAATGTTGTTGAGGTGCTTTTTCACTGTGCCCACGGTAACCGTCAACTGCTCTGCGATTTCTCTGTTCGACAACCCGTCGGCCACCAGCCGCAGAACTTCCAGCTCGCGCTCCGAAAGTGATTCGACCAGTGGTGGCTGTGGTTCGCCGTCGGCCGCCGTAGTTGGCGTTGGCAGATCACTATCAGGCATCCCGCCGAATTCTGCCCCGAGCGTCTGCACTAGCGTTTCCAGGTCGATTTGCTCGCCGTAGCGCCGGGCAGCAATAAACGTTTCCTCCGGGACTGTTGCAGAAAGCTCATCCAATCGTTCGCTCGTAAAATTGTGCAGCCACTCGTTACTGGTTTCCTTGTGAAGAAACGCCAGTATTTCGAGGGCGCGCCCTTGCCGGCCTGCAGCGGAAAAGGCGGACGCCATTTCGAACAGGTGCCAGATAACCATCTCGCTATGGTGCGAATGCGCATAGGAAACTTGTAGCGCGTCGTTCAAATAGCGCCAGGAGCCTTCGTACTCCTGCAGTCCGCTGGCCGCCTCACCCAGGCCGTGTAAGGCAAAGGCGACGCCTCCCGGATCGCCAATTTCGCGGCAAATCTGGAGCGACTCGCGGAACATTTCGCGCGCTCGTTCGTACTCTTTCAGGTCCATCAACATCTGCGCCGCAGCGTTTACGGCGTAGGTCGACGCCCAGAGATTACCGACTTCCCTGAATAGAGCGCGGCTCTCTTCCAGGTAGCGTAGACCATCGGTCAATTCTGAATCGCTCGGCTTATCTCCATACATCATCGACGGAAAGACGCCCAGTGAGTAAGACGCCCAGGCCACGGCCCAGGTATTCTCCTGCTGACGATGGTAGCGATAATTGGCGCTGTAAAATTGCTGCAACGGTGAGACGTCGCTAATTAATCCGGCTGCCCAGGCGAAGAGGCACAGTGGCATGGCCATTGCTTCATCCTGTCCCAGCTGGCGGACCTGAGCAAACGCCTGATGATAGAAGCGCACGGTGGGTGCCGGAGCGGAGGCCACGCCGGATTCAAACCACGTTTCCAGTAATTGCAGCTTCAGATGCAGGATATCCTCGCCACCGGCGAGTGCCCTGGTTGCCGCGCGGAAGCTTGCCAGCCCTTCTTCAAGTCGTCCATGCATCTGGTAATACAGAAACAGGGCGCCCATGGCCTGCTCAATCTGCGTCACCGCCTGCCGGTCCACGGCCCGTCGCCAGGCAACGCGGAGATTGTCCAGCTCGCCACCAATGACTCGCAGCGCTTCTTGCTGCGCGCCAAATTTCAGCTCGGGTTCTTGCTCCTCCAGGAATGTGCTGAAGTAGGTTGTGTGCCTGTCGAGTGTATCTTCCAGCGCGGTGGACTTATCCGCTAGCTGCTCGGCGGCATACTGGCGCACGAGTTCGTGTATTTCGTATCGCCCGGCCGGTGTAATGACTAACAAGGATTTATCGACCAGACCCTGCAAGCATGCCAGCGTCGCTCCGGCCACAGTGGTCGCTGCGTCCCGGGTGCAGCCACCTCGAAACACGGAAAGGCGGGCCAGCGTCTCCTGCTCCCCGCTATTAAGAAGATCCCAGGATTGTTGGAACACGGCGCGCATGCTGCGATGACGCGCGGGCACGTTGCGCAGCGCGGTTTCCAAAAAGTCGAGGTTGCGTTCGATTTCGTGGGCAACCTCCTGGCATGTGAGCGTCCGCAGCCAGGTTGCGGCGAGCTCCAGCGCGAGCGGCAGCCCTTCCACGAGCCGGCAGATGTGGGCGACACAGATGTGCACCTTTTCCAGCGAAAACGTGTGCTGCACCTGTCGGGCGCGCTCAGAAAAGAGTTGAACGGCGCTATATGAGGCCAGCGCTTCCGCTGACGCCGTCTGGTCTGCATCGGGGAAGGTGAGGCCCACGACCGGTCGGATCCACTCTTCCTGCAGAAAGAGTATCTCGCGCGAGGTAACCAGCGCCTTGACGCCCGGCGCGGTCGCCAGGATGTTGCTTACGAGCACTGCGCCATTTAGCAGATGCTCGAAGTTGTCGAGAACCAGCAAAAGCTCTCGGTCCCGCAAATAATCCAGTAGTTGTGCGTCTGCGTCCCTGGGCCCATGCAGTGCGAGTCCCACTGGCTGAGCAATGGCCGGCGCGATAAAGACGGGGTCGCTTACAGATTGCAAAGGAATGAAGGCCACGCCGCCGGCAAAATCGCGTCGCAACCGGGCTGCTGCTTCTAACGCCAGCCGCGTCTCGCCGCTGCCGCCGGACCCGGTCAGAGTAAGTAAGCGACAGTCAGGCCCGCGCAGTAGGGCCACGATTTCGGCAAGCTCTTTTTCGCGACCGACGAAAGAGGTGCTCAATATAGGCAGGTTATCTAGCCTGGCACTCACGCGATTTTCTCCTTGTTCGCTGCTAGAAGTATAGATGAGAGAGGGAGTAAGGGACAAGAGTAGTGTGCAGCAGGCGCTAGATTGATTCTTGACCGTAATTCACCTGCGTCCCCACCGTCACGAATCCCAACCGCTCATACAGGCGCTGCGCCCGTTCCGCGGCCGACAGCCAGCATAGCCCGTAACCGGCCTTGGCATATTCGGTCAGCAGCCGATGGCACACGGCGTAGGCCAGGCCTCGCCGGCGCCACTCTGGCTCGGTCCACACGCCGGCAAGCTCGCCAATGCGCGCGCCGATCTGGATAATGGCTCCGGCAAGCGGGGCGCCCTCGCGCACTAAGGCGGCTCCCAGCACGGTCCCGCGGTGCAGGCTATTGCGCAACGCGGGCAACCAATCCAGCGCAGCTTCATCGTCCGCGTCTCCACCGTAGGCGACATGCTGCCGCTGCAAATAACGACGCAAGAATGTCTCGTCTGCCGCCTCAAGCGGCCGGTACGTCGCCGGCGGTTTAAGCGGGTCTGGCGCCGAAAACGCCGCCATCTCCAGGGCCATGACCGGCGCGCGCTTTTCGCACACGATATCGGCGTTTTCCAGCGCCGGGCCCAGGCGCGGGTGCAGTTCTTCGAAATACTCCAGCCGCGGCCGTTTGCCTCGCGCCGCAAAGGCTTGCTTCAGCGCCGCCACGTGTGGCGTCCAGTCGCCGGGATCGGGCCCCAAGGGCACGGCGAAGCTGAGGTGGTCGAGGGCGCCGGGTGAGATGAAGATTTCGAAGGCGTCCAGGCTAACAAGCTCGCGCTCCTGGCGGCCCACGGCGCGCAGACTGTCTTCAATCTGTCGCAGAAGGTCTCGTTGCAGCATAGCAAGTTACAATCATAGCACAGATCGCGGTCCGCCGTCCGTCGTCAGTGGTCCGGCCTTACCGTCACCAGCCACCCGCCGTCATCTGCCCGTACAAGCCGCAACTCTTCATACGGCCCGGCTTCGCTACGCCAGAAGAGGCTAAAATTCCACCCCTGCCAGCGCCAGACGGCGAGCCGCGCGCCTTCGGGGGCCTGCTCCAGCACGACCAGCTCCTGCGCGTTATCGCCGTCCACGTCACCCAGCGCCAGCTCCAGGATGGGCGCGCTCGCCGGCCGACCGCCCCAGATGACGCCGTACTCGCCGGCGCGATGGCCCACGATGTAGGGTTGGCTGCGTTCGTGCCCTTCGGCGTCGCGCTGCCAAAGCGCCAGCACCAGCTCGCCCCGACCGTCGTCGTTAGGGTCGCCCAGGGCCACGTCAACCACGCGCCACTGCGGCGGGCTTTGCCAGGCGGCCTCGCCGCTCTCATAAATCGCGACCTGTTGGGCGGCGCGCCGGATGATTTCGGGCTCGCCGTCGCCGGTGAGGTCGATGGCGCCGGACCAGAAGATGCTCTCACTCTCCTCGCCGTCCCCTGGTAGGTCGCTCGCCTGGTGGCAGCCGTTTTCGTCGCAGGCAAAGGCTGCGCGGGGCGCAGGCGGCGTGACGCGCGCGAAGAGCACCTGGGACTCGGTCCCGTCCATCAGTCGCGGCCGCAGACCTGCCTGCACGGGCAGCCCCTGCACTGCCACCAGGCCCGCCTCGTCGAAGAAGGCGCGCAGTGCCAGCCCTTGCCGCGTCTGAGCCGTTTGTTGGTCAAACAAGAAGTTGCCCAGGCTGTAGGCGACGAACCCTTGTCGCTCGACCATGGGCGCTACTTCCTGCACCACGTGCGGGTGGTGTCCCACGAGGAGGTCCGCGCCGGCATCGACGAGCACTTCCGCTGCCGCGCGCTGCCAGGGAGCGGTGCGCAGAGCGTATTCCTCTCCCCAGTGAAGGGAGACGACGACGGCGTGGGCTTGCCGACGCGCCTCCGCCACGGCGGCGATGGCAAGCGCCTGGTCCCACTGCGCCGGCTGCCAGTCGCCGGCCGCCGGGTCGGCGTCGGGATCGGGGACGGCGGTGAAGGCCAGGAAGGCCAGACGCACGCCGCGAACTTCGCGAATGACGGGTGTGTATGCGGCCTCACCGGGCCCTGCACCGAGCGGTGTGATGCCCTCGGCGCGCAACTGGTCGCTGGAATAGGCGAGACCCGCCGGACCCAAATCCAGGCTGTGATTATTGGCCAGGCTCAGCAGGTCGAATCCGGCGCTGCGCAGTTGGGGAGCCACAGCGCCGGGGGCCGTGAGAACGATACGTTCATCGCTACTGCGCTGGAGCGCCGTCATCTTGACGGCTGGCAGGAACCGGCTGGATGCCGGCTTTCCAGAATCGAGCGCCACTTCCAGATTGCCCAGCGTCAAATCCGCCTCACGCAGCCACGGCGTGGCGTCTTGCAACGGCTGCGACACGTCGCTCACGCCGCGACCGGGCATCACGTCGCCCACGGCGATAAGCGAGACCGCTGCAGCGCCTTCTGCCGGCGCTTGCCCGTCCCGCAGGTAAAGCCAGGGGTAGTCGCTCAGGTCGGGCGCCTGCCCCGAAGCGCGGGGCGCCGCCAATACCAGGGTGAGACCCAGAAGGGCCAGGAGCAGGAGGTGCCCGCCCCTGGCATTTCTTACTGCATGTCCCACGGCGGCGGCTCGTTGGCGTAGGCCACGTTGGCAACCTGCCATTGGTCGTCGATGCGTTGCAGCGTGTAAGTCACGTCCAGGGTGTAGGGGCCGCGCTGACCGATGGGGTCGCGCAGCGGCTCGGCGTCGCCTGGCGCCTGCTCAAAGGCGTACAACTTATCCTCCCACGTTTCGCGTACGGTGACCACGGCGCGGTCCTCGGCCTGCACGTCGAAGGAGCGGTAGCTGGCGCCGATCCACTGTTTGCCGATGAACTGATTCTGCGCCCGTAGGTCGGCAAAAACGGTGTCGAACTGCACCCGCACGTCTTTCGTGGTCGGATTCAGCGGGCCGAATTCGCCGAGACTCCAATAAGCGTGGCTCAGATTTCTCTGCAATCGGTAGATAGCCTCCTGGAAAGCGGTCTCTTCCGTGGCGTCGCTAAAGAAGCTGGCCGTCCATTCGGGCAGCGGGGGCGCTTGTCCGGCGTCCAGCATTTCGCGCCAGGCCTCGTCCGTCAGGCGGTCGTCGGCGGGCCACTCGAATTCATAGTAGGCGAACACGCCTCCCTTGGCCACTTGCAATTGGATCGAGCCATCTTCAAGTATGAGCGGCACGACGGCGTACAGCTCGTTGACGCGACCCACGGCCTCCTCCAGCACGACGGGGTTAGGAACGCCGTCGCCATCTGGATCGGGCGCCGTGGCTACGTCGGCAATGACTGCCGCTTGCGGTTCTTCGTCCATGACGGGCAAGCCGCCGGGCTCGCCTTCTTCCTGGTCGGCGGCAGCCATGGTCAGGTGCTCCAGCTCGCCCCCGTAGAAGCGGATGAACTCATACTCCTCGTCGCTCAGTGGCTCGCCTCGCAGCTCCTTTTCGGCCATGACGCGGAAGGCCGCTGCCAGTTCCTGTAGTCGCTGTAGGCTGTCGCGATCCTGGTCACCCAGCAGCCCGCGGCTATCCAGGCCCTCCAGAGTCATGGTCGTCAGGGCTTCCAGGCGGGCGAAGAATTCGGGCGCCGGTTCCACGTAGCCGCGGGCCAGCAGGGGAGTCGGCGCGTTGCTTCCGCCCGCGCCCATCTCGGCGTAAACCTGCTTGGCGTAAAGAATCGTATCGTGTTTCAGCTCAGCCCAGCTGCCCAGCGCCGTGTTCAGCTGTTTGTCCAGCCAGGCGTCCGATTGCATGAAGGCCGGGTAGCCCTCGCCAGGTTGTTGCAACAGGGGCTGGAAGCTATAGAGCCACGTCGTGTACAATGTCTCTGTCCACTCCTCGGTGCTCAGGCTACCTGTCCAGGCGCGCATCTTTTCCATCTGCTGGGGATAGTTGGCGAAGTCCGTGTCGCCCATCTCTTCCAGGTGCGCCAGGGCGCGATCCGAGCCCATGGCAGCCATAACGTCCAGGCCCTTGGGCAGCATGCGCGGCTCTTCCGCCGTACCCACGTTGCGGTAGATGAGCTGGCGGAAGATGTAGGCGTCGGGCACGAAGCGCTGGCCCATAAAGCGGAAGCCCTTGGTCGTTTCTTCCACGTCGTCCTCAATGCTGATGACCATGCCTAGAATCTGCGGCGGTGGCAGCTGGTCGGCGGCTTCGATGAACGTTTCCAGTCTTTCCTCGTCGGCGATGACGGCCAAGTCAGGCGACGGGCCATAAACTTCGTCGATGACGTCCAGGTACTGGAAAGCCGTCAGGTCATCGCTGCGTCCGACGAAGAAGACGGTGGGATTGTAGAGGGCCAACCAATGGTCCAGGGCCGGCTCGCCGTCGACGGTCGCCGTGCGCAGGGCCTGCACCAACAGCAGGGCCGCGCGCGTTTCGGCTTTACCC
>CAYSMQ010000121.1:0-4049 GCA_964432035.1 uncultured Ardenticatenaceae bacterium | reverse complement strand
AAGGGAATGCCGATGCCGTCCACCAGGAAGTTAGTCACCTCGAAACCGCGGGCCGTGTACAGGGTGCGGTCCGTTTCCACTTCCTCCACGGTCACGCCGGTACTCTGCTTCAGGGCCTCGTTGGTGGTGTAATGTCCCCGCGGAATGTATTGTGTGTAGTCCTCGCCAAATTCGAGGCCGGGGAACAGGGGCGAGGGGTTGATGCCGCCGGCAGCTTCAATGAGGGCCAGTTCTTCTTGCACCAGCTCTTGCGCGTAGTCAGGGATAGCGACGTCTGGATCGAGCAGCGCGCTGCCCACGCCGATGAAAGCCACCGTTCGGCGCGCGGCGTCTTCCCATTCTGTCCCATGTAGCATCTGATACTGGCGGTCGGTCTCGGCCAACATGGTCTGGTTTAGCTCGCGCAACAGGGGGATAAAGGCCTCGCGTTCGGCCGTGCGCAGAACTTTGTCGAACAGGAGGTGATAGATGTGTAAGAGTGAATCGCTGGTGACGAAGGTGGGCACGTTTCGATAGCGGGCCTGCTCGTAGACGGTGAAGAATTCTTTCTCCATGCCGGGGCTGACGACGAGGCCGCTTTCTGCCAGCTGCGCGCGCTGCGCCTCAGAGAGGACGAAGGACACGGCGACGTTGTTGAGGTCGGCGGCGATGGGCTCGTGGAAGATGGCGGGGCTGACTGCCACGTCGGCTTTTCGGAATGCGGCGAACTGCGGCATCTGTTGCGGCACTACGTCGACGGGGGCGGGGGAGGCCGTGGCCTCGGCGACAGGGGAGGCGGGCGGCGCGGGCTCTGTCGCCGGCGCGGTGGGGATGACGATGGTGGGCGTCAGGGGTGGCGGTGGTGTAGCCGTCGCCGCCGTGGGTGACGTGTCTGGCCTTGTGCGACAGGCGGCAAGCGCCAGAATGAGTAGAAGGATTACTGCCAATTTAGCTTTCATCGGATTTTGGCTCCTCAATATGCGGTGGGAGTGAGACTCCGACCGCGATTGTTCTGGAACGCGGGTCTTTGTTCGTGGCGGTCAAGATGACCGCGCTCCAGTACGAGCCCCAGCTCGTTACAACTATTATAGATCACCTTGCCGCCACCGCATCAGACGTTTGGCGGATGCTTTGGCAACGGATCTATGACGTTACCTATATCCAGGCTTTGTATCTTAGGTACTTCGCAGCGCTCGTGTGTGGGCTATGCTTATCATGAATAGACAGACGCTGGGAAGCTACGCTTGCTTTTCCGGCTATGCACGATCCGGAGGTTCTAATAATGGCCTGGAAATCCAGTGGAAAGACAGATCTGCCTTTGGCGGACGATGACCGCGATTGGGACGGCGATGAAGCTGAAGACGCGATCTTTGAGTGGGCCGGTTGGCCCGACGATGAAGATCCGAAGGCGGCGCGGAAGGCCTTCTTCGCCTATAATGACGAGGATGCCAAGCTGAAGAAAGGGTACAAGCTGCCCTTTGCTACGATCGTCGACGGCGAGCTAAAAGCGGTGCCCAGCGGCATTCATGCCGTCGCCGTCGTGTTGGAAGGCGGGCGGGGTGGCGTGGATCTGCCTAAGGACGTGATTGACGATATTCGCAACAAGGTGGAGAAGTATTACGAGAAGATGGGCGAAGAGGTGCCGTGGTAGGTAGCAGACGTGACAGGTTTCCGATACCTGTCACGTCTACATTCGTCCCTGACTAGGATTCGACCGGCGGCGCCCAGATACCGAATTCGTTTCCGTCGGGGTCGGCGAACTGCGCCCAGCGGCCCCAGGACTCGTTGCTCAGCGGCGCCGTCAACTCAACGCCGCGCTCTTCTAGGTCCCGGCACGTGGCCTCGATGTCCTCGGCCGAGAAGATGTAGCCTGTAAAGCCGCCGGGTTCTACGGGACCTTCTGGACCGGGCGTGTTGGAAAGCACGATGGTCGTCTGCGCGCCCGGCGGCGCCACTTCGATCCAGCGATTGCCTTCCTCGTCCATGGGGGCGTCCATGCGTTTCTCCATGCCCAGTGTGTTCACATAGAAATCGACTGCCTGATCCTGGTCGTTGACCTGGACACCGACCGAATTGAGATGAGTAAGCATTGTACACCTTCCTTTTTAATTAGTTGCCTTTTTCCACTCACTTTTCTTCAGCTACGAAAACAAATCGAGGTGATCCATGGCCGAGTCTCCTAAGCCCGAGAGACGAGACGTAAACGAGGAGCGCTGGGAGCTTCTGCAGCAAATCGACGAATTGGCCGATAAGCCACTAACTGCCCTTTCTTTCGTATGGCTCATCCTCCTGATCATCGAGCTGACCGAGGGCTTGAATCCGGCTCTGCAAACAGTGACGTACGTCATCTGGGCCGTGTTCATTCTTGACTTCTTAGTGGGCATCATCATCGCGCCGCATAGAAGCGCCTATCTGCGCCGCAACTGGCTCACAGCCGTCGCGCTGCTCTTGCCGGCTCTGCGTATGCTGCGCGTGTTCCGCGCTTTCCGCCTCCTACGCGCGGCCCGCGGGGTACGCTCAGTAACCATGGTGCGCCTGGTTACCTCGCTAAATCGCGGCATGCGCGCCATTCGCAACACGTTAGGCCGTCGCGGCGCAGGCTACGTGGCAGCGCTAACACTGGCCATCACCTTTGCCGGCGCCGCCGGCGTCTACTTCTTTGAAGGGCCGCCGGCGATTGCTTTGGATGATGGGCAACCGCAAACCGGGGCGGGCCTGGAGAGCTACTCCGACGCTCTGTGGTTCACCATGATGCTCATGACCACGCTGGGCTCGGAATACTGGCCGGTGACGGCCGAAGGTCGCTTTCTAACCGTGCTTATTTCCTTGTATGCGCTAGGCGTCTTTGGCTATCTCGCGGGCGTCATTGCCAGCTACTTTGTGGA
Source organism: uncultured Ardenticatenaceae bacterium (assembly GCA_964432035.1). Classification (GTDB taxonomy): domain Bacteria; phylum Chloroflexota; class Anaerolineae; order Promineifilales; family Promineifilaceae; genus JAAYYY01. Next base: position 1,185 of record CAYSMQ010000121.1, on the reverse strand, counting down.
AAGCGGCGCGAGCCGAGCGGCGGCGCAAACGTCTGGAGAGACTGAGGGCGAGTCTGCGGCCATCGGTCAAGAGCTGGATGCACTCCGCAGTCAGATCGCCGTTCTTAGCGCTCAACTCGAATCATACGAAACCCAGAATACTTCGTAAGTTAACCCACCTTTTCGCGAATAAAGCCAAGATGTTCGTCATAATGCTCATAGGTGTTAGCCACGATAGTCTCGAGCAATAATCGTTCCGGCGCGGCGGGGTGCTCGCCTTCGGGCAGGTAGCTGTTGTAGGCGCGAAGTAGATCCTCGTCACTGACGTCTTCCAAGGCCGCAAGCATTTGCTCGTGAGCCTCGTCCAGCATCTGCCGCGCCTGCGCGGCGGAAAGCGCGGCGTTTTGCTGGTAGATCAGATCGTTCACTTCGTCCAGGCTCAGTCCCCAGGCCTCTTCCGTCAGCCCCATGCCCACGGCGCGCGAACGACCCTTCATGAACTCGGCCACGCCGCGCTCCCAGACTGCCACGTGCGCCAGGTGATCGGTCACAGCCCAGCTTCCTTCTTCGCGCGCCTCAAGTTGCTCGTCGCTCAAACCCTCGATGGCTTGCAGCAATTGCGAGTAGGCGCGCTGCATGCGGTCGCGCACTTCTGACTTGGTGAGTGGTTGTTGGTCGGTCATGGTGCCTCCTGGAGTTAGAGATTCGAGATCTGAGATTGGAGATTGCGTTCGCTTCACACTCAACACTCCACATTATACACTCTACACCGCTACACCTCTACGCGCCCTGCATCTCCGCCATGCGCCGCTGCATCTCCTCTTCGGAGACGTCTTCGACGTGCGTGGCGAGCCACCACTGGTTGCCGAACGGACCTTGCACGCCGCCGGTGCGATCGCCGTAGAATTCGTCGCTGAGTTCGCGTATGACCGTGGCGCCGGAGGCCAGCGCGCGTTGGTAGGCGCCGTCTACGTCCTCCAAATACACGTGTAGCATCGAGCGCGTCGGTGGGTATTCGTCATTGGATTGCGCCATCATGATGATGGAGTCGCCAACCTGAACCTCGGCGTGCATGACGTTACCCTCGCCATCGAGGGCGCGCGAGCGCTCACCCGCTGCAAAGACATCTTTCAGGAAATCGATCATGCCGTCCACATCGGGAACGATCAAATAGGGGGTGACGGTGTGATAGCCGTCAGGAATCGG
>CAYSMQ010000120.1:0-11825 GCA_964432035.1 uncultured Ardenticatenaceae bacterium | reverse complement strand
ACGTTTTGGCCGGTACTCGCCATTTTCCATGCTGTTCTCTCTAAGAGACATCCGATTTTTATATGACCTGCGGTCGCCAAAATCGGATCTCTTTTCTTCCTTCTCAGCAACCTTCGGTTGCCATCTTCCTTCTTCCTTCTATGTGCACACATCCTCCAATCTATCGCACCCACCTCACCCGGCAAAGAGCCCTCGATATAGACCGGGGATATAAATCGGGTACTGTTCTCGACTAACCGGTCTTCGTCACGGTCCATATGCCCTATTTGTGTCCCAATTTTGTAACTGAGTACATAAACGTTACGCGTCTTCTGCAGTTAAAATGAGCTTGTAAAAGTTTGTGCGCGATGCTCGCCTTGCACGCCCCCGCTCTTGCGGTGCGGTTCACAAAGCGGGCCTCAACCACGGAACAAAACGTATTGGAAATTGAGAATTGGAGGTACCAAATGGAACACCTGAACAACATGCAAGATCTGTTTGCTCATGAGCTAAAAGATCTGTACAGCGCCGAGCAGCAATTGACCGAGGCGCTGCCTAAGATGGCCAACGCTGCAAGCTCCACCGTTCTGCGCGAGGCCTTCGAGCAGCACCTGAGCGAGACGCGCAACCACATCGAGCGCCTGGAGCGCATCTTCTCCATGATGAACGTTTCTCGCGACGGGCATGAGTGTAAGGGTATGAAAGGTCTCATCGAAGAAGGCGAGCAAGTTCTGAAGATGCAGGGCGACGCCTTGGCCAAAGACGCCGCTCTTATTGGCGCGGCTCAGCGCGTCGAGCACTATGAGATCGCCGGTTACGGTACTGCTCGCACGCACGCCGAACAGCTGAACTATGACGACATCGCCGATCTCTTGCAGGACACCCTGGACGAGGAAGGCAAAACCAATAAGAAGCTGACGAAAATCGCCGAAGGCGGCCTGGTGACGACAGGCGTCAACGAACAGGCCGTCCGTACCTAGGATGGAAATTGGCTACGCGCTCTCCAGCGAAGAGCACACACCCAATGATCTGGTGAAGTACGCGGCGCTGGCCGAAGAATCCGGCTTCACCTTTGCCCTGATCTCCGATCATTATCATCCCTGGATCGGAGATCAGGGCCACAGCCCGTTTGTCTGGAATGTTATCGGCGGTATTGCACAAGCCACCGAGAACCTGCGCCTGGGCACGGGCGTCACCTGTCCCACCATACGCATACACCCCGCCATCATTGCCCAAGCAGCCGCAACAGCGGCTGCCATGATGCCCGGGCGCTTCTTTCTGGGTGTGGGCACCGGCGAGAATCTCAACGAACACGTCACCGGCGAAGGATGGCCGCCGCACGATGTCCGGCTGCCCATGCTAGAAGAGGCTGTAGAAATCATACGCACCCTGTGGCAGGGCGACACCGTCAGCTTCTGGGGCGATTACTACATCGTCGAAGACGCGCGGCTGTTCACGCTACCGGACAAGGCGCCGCAAATCATGGTCGCCGCCAGCGGTTCCAAAACCTTGGAAGCGGCGGGCAGGATAGGCAACGGACTTATTAGCCTGGCCCCCAAAGAAGAAACCCTCAACAGCTTCCGGGAAGCGGGCGGTCAGGGCAAGCCTACCTATGGACAGGTGCTCGTCTGCTGGGCTGAAAGCGAGGACGAAGCGCGCGACATGGTGCACGAAATATGGCCCATTACCGGGCTACCGGGAGAAATGACCCAGGAACTGCGTACCGTCAGCCACTTCGAGCAAGCCGTCAAAGTGCTGAGCAAAGAGCAAACGACTGATAACGTCGTCCTCGGTCCCGACCCTCAGGCCCACATCGACGGCATCCGCAAATTCGTCGACGCCGGCTATGATTACGTTTACGTGCACCAGGTCGGCCCCCGACAAGAGGAGTTCATGCGCTTCTACCAACAGGAGGTCATTCCCGAACTGAACACGGACAGCTGACGGCAGGAACATGTGGAGTGTGATCCGTAGCGTGTAGAGTGTTGTTCCTGCCACACTCCACATGCCACACTTCACACTCGACAAGTATTCATGGCAACCTCACACTGATGCCCGAGTTCGGCCCGCCGGGAATGCCCATCTCGGGCGTCGCGTCGCCCACATTCTGGCGCAGATCCTGCAATAGCTCGGCAGGATCGACCGTCGTTTCCACCAGCTCCTCAGATTCGGGCCGTGGCTCCTGCACCGCTTTGGCGCGATACACGATTAGCTCGTCGATGCCATCTTCCAGCGCGCGCCGGCACAGCGCGCGAATGTAGTAGCGGTTGAACTCGCTTTCGGCGATCGTTTGCGCGGCGTTATTGGGCACCGTAACGATCGTGTATCCACCGTCCGGCTTGCGCCGGTGCGCCGTGCGCGCGATACGTCTATGCTCCACCAACCGCGCTGCCAACGTCTCTTCATCGCCCGATGCAATCGCCTCCCGCAACAGCGTCTCGTAATCACGCTGACCCTGCCCGCTCAAATAGGGGCTGATGTGTAACTCCTGCCGCGCCACATCGTAATCAACTTCGTTCAGCATCAATGTGCGCGTTCGCTCGTCCAGATGCGGTAAATAAAGACCCATGGCAATATCTCTCCAAGACCAGATTCTAACATCACCGCCAACAAAACAGAAACGATCAAAGATGATACCCATAATCGCCTAACAGTAGGGTAATCCCCTATTATCGCACCCGCCCCAGCCATGTAATATTAAGATATAAGTCGCTAAAAGGATTGCGAGGAGAAAATGCCATACGACAAGAACAGCGAATTGCCCGACAGCGTACGTAATTCATTGCCAGAGCACGCCCAGGACATCTACCGTGAGGCTTATAACAGCGCCTGGGATCAATACAAAGATCCGGAAGACCGGCGCGGTGACGATTCGCGTGAAGAAACTGCCCACCAGGTGGCCTGGAGCGCCGTAAAGGAGAAGTACGAGAAAGTCGAAACGGGCAAGTGGCAGAAGAAGAGCAGTTAGACGCAGGCCACAGTACGCTAAGGCAGGCCCTCAAATATGTCGCGCTCGCCCTTCTCGTCCTGTTCGTTGTCCTGTTTGCCTGGGGATTGCTAGAACCCTATACGCTTGATCGCCAGGAACAGACCGCCATTATTCCCAACCTCCCGCAATCCTGGCAAGGTGAGCGCATTGCCGTCGTCGGCGATTTCCAGATCGGAATGTGGATGGATAACGACCAGACCGTGCGCCGCGCCGTACAGGCCATCATACGCGAGCAGCCCGCCGCCGCGCTCATTGTCGGCGATTTCGTCTACCATGCTGTTCGTTCTGACGGGGACGAAATTGCCACTGTCAGTTCCCTGGTACGCCCTCTGCGCGAAGCCCGCATCCCAACCTTCGCCATCCTCGGCAACCATGACTACGGATTGTCCAGTCGTACTGCGCAGCCCCATTACGACCTGGCGGCAGCCGTAGAACGCGCATTGGAAGAGCAAGGCATTCCCACACTGATAAATGAGGCGACGCCCGTAGAGCTGGAGGACGGCGAACCGCTCTATATCGTGGGTCTCGGCAGTAACTACGCCGGGATTGTCGATGCACGACAGGCGTTAGCCAGCGTGCCGTCATCAGCAGCACGGGTCGTGATGATGCACAACCCCAGTAGCTTCGCTAAGCTTGACGCGCAGACGGCCCCGCTTGCCGTTGCCGGGCATACCCATGGAGGCCAGCTGAGGCTGCCCTTTTCTCCAGAATGGTCCTTTCTGACCTTTGCTCGAGAAGATGAAGTCCACGTCGACGGTTGGATCGAAGACGGCTACGGAGAAGCCGGAAACGCTCTGTACGTCAACAGAGGGATAGGCATGAGCCTTTTGCCCATGCGTATCAACGCGCCTCCAGAGCTCACTTTCTTCACGCTCCAATAGCATTCCGTACAGGCTGTTCGGCAGTTCGCAGCCATAAACCAGCCATAGGGTAATAGTTATGACAGAAGGCGAAATGAATAGCAAATTTGGGTTCGACTCTATCTTCGAGAAACTTCGCCGTCTCGGCCTCCTGGAGCCGAGACTACTCCTGCTGTTGGCGCTAATTGTCGGCGGTATGTGGCTCTTTGCCGAGCTTGCCGATGTTGTTTTTGATGACGAACCTGGTTTCAGGAGCGTAGACGAAGCGCTAATTCTGGCACTACGGGAACCGCAAGATCTTTCCGACCCCATCGGCCCGGTAACCGTCGAGACGGCTGTGCGTGACGTTACGGCGCTCGGTGGAACGGCAATTCTCGGCTTTCTTACGATTAGTGCAGCCGCTTTTCTACTTTTACGTGGCAACCGCCGCACCGCGCTGATTCTCATAGTCGCCGTTGTGGGCGGCACGTTACTCTCCATGGTGTTCAAAGACTTCTTCGCTCGCCCACGCCCCACGCTGGTGCCCGTCCAAACAGAAGTGCTGAGCTACAGTTTTCCCAGCGGTCACGCTATGGTGTCGGCCGTGACCTATCTCACAATTGGCGCGCTCCTCTCGCGCACGCAGAAGCGCACCGCGATAAAAACATACATTCTGATCTTATCTGTCGTGCTCACCCTGGCTGTGGGTTTCAGTCGGGTCTATCTTGGCGTTCATTGGCCAACAGATGTGCTCGCCGGTTGGCTAGCCGGCGCTGTCTGGGCGCTGGTGGTCGTATTTGTCGCAGATTTATGGAAATGATCCTGACTGCAACCGTGCAGACGGTCATTTGAAGTTGCTTCGACCTACCTTTCACAACGCCTGTGCCCAGATTTGTATCCCCGATACATGTATTTCTTCGACGCTTCCGATTAATCTTTACTATTAGGAAAAGGAAAATGTGACGCAACGATCGGAGGCACTCTCTTTGCCTGTTGGACGCTCAACACATCGACATTTGCCCGCTGCCCGATTCTGGTTGCCTCCGGCAGCAATCGTCTTACTTTTTCTTCTCACCGCTTGTAGCCAGGCTGGCGATGGTCGGCCCGTCGTCGACACCGGGGCCGCCATGCTCGACGCCGCAGGACCGGCAGCGGCGCAGATTAACGTCCTGTGGTGGATCATGTTTGGCGTAGGTACGCTCGTCTACGTCATTGTCATGGGCTACATGCTGGTCGCGCTCTTTCGCCGTCGCAGCGGCGAATTTGATCCCGACGACCGGCCAACAGAAGGGACACGCATCGTCATTTGGGGTGGGGCCGTCATCCCTGCCGTCATTCTCGTCGGCATCTTTGGTATCACCGTCTTCACCATGGGCGCCATACGCGAGCCACAGATTAGAGAAGATCTTGTCATCGAAGTAACCGGGCACCAGTGGTGGTGGGACGTGCGCTATCCTGAACTGGGCTTTCGCACCGCAAACGAGATTCACATTCCCGCCGGCCAACCCGTCTCCGTCAAGCTCCTCTCGGACGACGTCATCCACAGCTTCTGGGTACCACAGCTTCACGGCAAGCTGGATATGATTCCCGGGCAGGTGACCGAGTTTTGGTTGCAGGCGGACGAACCCGGTACCTACCTCGGCGAGTGCGCCGAATTCTGTGGCATCCAGCACGCCAAAATGCAGTTCCTTGTCATCGCCCAGGAGGAGGAGGCGTTTCGCCAGTGGGTCGCCGACCAGCAACAACCCGCGCCGGCACCGACCACCGAACTGACCCAACAAGGATTGCAGGTATTTCTGGACACGACATGCCTGAACTGCCACGCTATCCAGGGCACCGAAGCCACCGGCGATCTGGGCCCCGATCTCACCCATCTCGCCAGTCGCCGCACCCTCGCTGCCGGTACCATACCTAACAACCGCGGCCATCTCGGCGGCTGGATCACCGCCCCGCAAAGCATCAAGGAAGGTAGCCTCATGCCGCCCACCCACCTGACCGGCCCGCAGCTTCAAGCGTTGCTGGCCTATCTAGAGACGCTGGAATAGAGAAGGCTATGACCGACATATCCGCTGACCAACCGCCGGTTGCTGGCGATGATCCGAGTTCCTCCGCCCCACCTGTACCGGAGCACGTCCCCAGCGATAGACCGTGGGAGGAGCTAAGCACGGCCGAAAAGATGGAGCAAGTGTGGGCCGATCCACCCGGCATCTACGGCTGGTTCCGTGCCTTGCAGAACGATCGCATTGGCATGCGCATTATGTACAGCGCCTTTTTCTTTTTCCTTTTGGGTGGAATTGCCGCCCTCCTTATGCGCGTGCAGCTGGCCCAGCCGGAGAACACCTTCCTTTCCGCCAATCGCTACAACGAGATGTTCACCATGCACGGCTCTACGATGATGTACCTCTTCGCCGTGCCTATGATGGAAGGCTTCGCCATCCTTCTGCTGCCCCTGATCCTGGGCAACCGCGAGATGCCCTTTCCGCGCCTGGGCGTCTTCAGCTGGTTCACGTTCACCCTGGGTGGCCTACTCTTCTACTCCAGCTTTATCGCCGGCGCCGTGCCTGACACCGGCTGGTTTGCCTACGTGCCGCTCAGCGGTCCCGAATACTCGCCGGGCATTGCCCTGGACTACTGGCTGTTGGCTCTGGGCGTCGCCGAGGTGGCGGCTATTGCCGCCGGCGTGGAAATCGTGTTGGCCATTTTGCGTATGCGCGCGCCGGGTATGTCGCTGAGCCGCATGCCCATCTATGCCTGGGCCATGTTGGTGATGGCTTTTTCTATTCTTTTTGCTTTCACGCCACTCATCGTGGGCAGCCTGCTCTTGGAACTGGATCGCCGCATCGGCACCCAATTTTTTAACCCGCAAGCGGGCGGCAGCCCCGTCTTGTGGCAGCATATCTTCTGGATCTTCGGCCATCCCGAAGTCTATATTCAATTTATTCCCGCCACGGGTATCGTCTCCATGGTCGTCCCCGCCTTTTCACGGCGCTCGCTGTCGGGCTACGCCTGGGTAGTCATCGCTCTGGTCTCCACCGGCTTTCTCAGTTTTGGCCTGTGGGTGCACCACATGTTTACCGTGGGCCTGCCCCAGATTTCGATGACCTTTTTTGCCGCGGCCAGTATGATCATCGGCATTCCCGCCGGCATTCAGGTCATCGCCTGGATCACCACTATTTTCACGGGGCGGCCCGTCTTTAAGACCGCCTTCTTCTTTATCGTCGGCTTCCTGGTGACCTTTGTGTTAGGCGGCATCACGGGCATCATGGTCGGCGCCGTGCCTTTTGACTGGCAGGTGCACGACTCCTTCTTCATCGTGGCCCACTTCCACTACGTGCTCATCGGCGGCGTCACCTTCCCCATATTCGCCGGCATCTACTACTGGACGCCCAAGTTTACCGGCCGGCTTCTGGACGAGCGCCTGGGCAAGCTGCACTTCTGGCTCTTCTTCATCGGCTTCAACGTGGCCTTCTTCCCCATGCATATTTCCGGCTTCCTGGGCATGCCCCGCCGCGTCTACACCTATCAGGAAGGCCTGGGCCTGGACATCTATAATCTTATTTCTACCATCGGCGCCTTTATTCTGGCCCTGGGCGTCGCCGTCTTCATCTATAACTTCATCTACAGCCGGCGCCACGGCGAACCCGCGGGAGATAATCCCTGGAACGCCGACACGCTGGAATGGGCGACCAATTCCCCGGCGCCCAACTACGGCTTCGCCCACCTGCCCATTGTGCGCAGCCGCCATCCCTTGTGGGAGCAAGAAGACATCTACGAAGAGGACGACATTCTAGGCGATACGACGCGAACGGAGAAGATGTTGCAGGCGCTCTCCGAGTGGCCCCTGCGCTGGCGCGCCGCCCTGATCACCGGCGCCATCGACGGCGAACCGGTGGAGATCTTTCGCGTCGCTGGACCGTCCATCTGGCCCGCCATCGCCGGCATCGCCCTTGTCGTCATCTTCGGCTCCGAAGTGTTCGCCCTGCACTGGCTGACCTTTGTCGGTATTGCCCTTCTGGTCATTGCCCTCGTGGGCTGGCACTGGCCCGACAAGATTCCCTTCACCGAAGCCGAAAAGAAATTCGAAGAGGATTTCGGCATTCCCGTGCGCCCCAACGGCAGCCTGACCATCGGTCGCTGGGGCATGGGGCTGGCCCTCCTGCTGCTGGGCATCGCGCTGGCAAGTTTCCTCTTCAGTTACTTCTACATCCGCCTGGAAAATCCGATATGGCCGCCCGAAAACGTTCCCATGCCGCAGCTGCTCATGCCCGGCATCGCCACCGCGCTCCTGCTCGCCGCTGCCGTCCTTAACTGGTGGTCCGTCAGTAGCGTTCGCAGCGGCAGCCTCGGTCGGCTACGCCTCGGCTTGCTGCTTGTCTTTTTGCTAGGCGCCGGCGCGCTCGGCGTTACCATTCTTGAATTTTCCCAATTGCCGTTTACCTGGGAACTGAACGGTTACGCCTCCATTTTTTGGGCGCTGGGCGCTTACATGATGCTGCTGTTGATTGTAGCACTGGGGATGAATCTCTTTGTTCAGGTGTGGGCCTGGCAAGGCCTCTACACCGAAACCGATCACGCCGCTGTTCAGAATAGCGCCCTGTTCATCTATGGCATCACCGCCTTCTGGATTGTTACCTTTGGCATTCTTTACCTGGTTCCTTACGCGATTTGATGACGAATATGAGTGCGACACCCGCAGAGGCCGGTAAGCAACGCGACCACCGCAGCGGACGCAGTCTGCGCGCCCTGGCGCTGAGCGGGCTGGTGGGCCCGCTCAGCTGGTCGGCCTTCTTTCTCGTCGGCTATCTCATCGCCGAGGCCGCCTGTGTTGGGGGGTTCTGGCAGAGCAACGTGGCGGGATTGAGCCTCGTCGTCGTAGTTATCGTGGCCCTTGCCGCCGTCTTCACCTTGATCTCGGCCGGCGCCGCCGTTTGGACCTACCGCCGCTGGCGCGCGGCCGACGAGCGCGAACGACAGACCAGAGAAGGCGAACACGTGCAGCAGACCGAGGACCTGGGCGCATTTCTGGCCCTTGCCGCCACGGGGCTGAACCTACTCTTTGCACTGGCCATTGTTATTACGGCCGTGAGTATGATCTTTCTTGTGCCATGCCGGTGGACGTGATGTATCTGGCGAGCAAAGAAATCCGATTTCTCCAACCTGGCGCCAGCCAGGCGAAATCTGGATTTCTCACGGATAGCAGCGCCACACTCCAGCCGCCTCTACCCGGTAACGTGTGGGGCGCCTGGAACTGGGATCTGCTGCTCATCGCCGGTCTGCTGCTGGGTCTGGCCTTTTATGTGCGCGGGGTGCGGCGGCTGTGGCGCAGCGCGAGCGCCGGGCGCGGCGTCTCGGTCTGGCAGGTTGTTGCCTTCGCCGCCGGCTGGCTGGCCCTTGTGGTGGCCCTCGTTTCGCCGCTAGAGGCGCTGAGCGAGGCCCTGCTTGCGGCGCACATGGTGCAACATTTGCTGCTGATGCTGGTTGCCGCGCCGCTTTTGGTCGTGGGCGCGCCGCCCGTGGTGTTGGCCTGGGCCATAGGCGACGCCGGTCCCTTGCGCGCGGCTGCCGTGGGGCGTTGGTGGCGCAGACGCGCAACCCTGCGCCGGCTGTGGCGGGCCATTTTTCGGCGACCGCTTGCCTGGCTGGCGTTTAACGCCGTGCTTTGGCTGTGGCACGTCCCCGCGCTCTACGAAGCGGCAATCCTGGACGAGGGTGTGCACATCTTCGAGCACGCTACCTTCCTCCTCGCCGCCCTCTTCTTCTGGGCCACACTTGTGCACGGCACACACGGTTCCGCCGTCCGCCGTCCGTCGTCTGCCGTCGCCCCGCTGTACGTTTTCACCACTGCCCTGCTCAGCGGCCTCCTCGGCGTGCTGCTGACCTTTAGCCAGAGTGTCTGGTATCCGGTCTATGGCGTGGTGCCCTATGGCTGGGGGGTCACGCCCTTGCAAGACCAGCAACTGGCCGGCGTCATCATGTGGTTTCCCGGGGGGCTGATCTATCTGGCGGCGATGCTGATTCTCCTTCGCCGCATGCTGCTGCCCAACGCTTTGCAGAGCCGCGCAGGGAAGGGTGCTGATGCGCGCGCCGTGATCGCGCCGCGCCGCGACGTGGAGACAGAGTTTGAAATTGGACATGCGAGCGCAAGGAGTTCGGTCTATGAGTAATTTAGGACGCCGCTGTGCACAGCGTGCAGGTCCGGGTCCCGTCTTGTTGTTACTCCTTCTACTCGTCCTGGGAACTGCTTGCCAGGAAGAAGCTGACGCCGCGGACCGTCCAACCATGCCCGGCGGCGATGCGCAGCGCGGCGCGGATCTGATCGAGGTCTACGGTTGCCCCGCCTGCCACACCATTCCCGGCATTCGAGGCGCCGACGCCCTCGTCGGCCCGCCGCTCACCGGCTGGTCTGAGCGCGTCTATATTGCCGGCGCCGTGACCAACACGCCCGACAATCTGATCCTGTGGCTGCAAGACCCGCAGGCCATCGAACCGGGCACCGCCATGCCCAACATGGGTGTGACGGAGCAGGGCGCTCGTGATATTGGTGCTTATCTTTATACGTTGGGGGATGATGATGGAAATGATTGAGGGACCACAGACGACGGACGACAGACGGCAGACGAACGACACCGTAAGGCCACAAGCGTTGGCGCCTGATCCGCCGGTTGACCAACTCTCGCGTCGCGCCTTTTTGGGTGGGCTGTTGGCGGCGGGTGGGGCCGGTTTGTTGGCGGCCTGCGCGCCGGGGCAGCCGTTTGCGGGGCCTTATAATACGGCCACGCCGGCGCAGGTGTTGGCCAGCCCGCGCGCGGCGGAGGGCACGCCGGCGGCCGAGGAAGGCACGCCGCCGGCTGAGGGTGAGTTGGGGCTGCAGCAATTTTTGGCGCTGTCGGCCGTGCTCACCGGCGTGGATAATCTGAGCCCGGACGAAGGGCGCGTCTATTTGCAGGCGCTGCGGGCCAGCGACGAGTTTGACGTGCCGCTCGACGAGCTGTACCGGCAGGCAGGATTTGAGGATGACGCGCCGCCCACGGCAATCGAAGACCTGGAAGCCCAGGGCGTCTTCGAGTCAGAGGCGTCTTCCACTCTGGCCGACACAATCATCGAGTACTGGTACACGGGCGTTTACACCACGCCCGAAGGAGAACAGGCCGTCGCCACCTACGTCGACGCCCTGGCCTGGAAAGCGTTGGCCTTTACCAAACCAAACTCCATCTGCGCCAGCCCCGGATTTTGGGAAGAACGTCCGGAAGTGACATCGTGAGAAGTGTGCAAGTGAGAAGTGTGCAAGTGAAAAGGATGAAGCTGCACACCTGCACACCTGCAAACTTGCAAACCTACACACCTGCAAAGCTGTAAACCTGACACACAGGAATCTCCATGACCCAACAAGACATACAACATGAGGCGGACGTTGTGATCGTCGGAGCGGGGGTTGCCGGGCTTTTGGTAGCCTGGAAGCTGGCGGCTGCCGGCGTCGACGTCCTGGTTCTCGAATCCGGCCCCCGCGTAAACCGCGCCGAAGCGCTGCAAACTTTCCGTAGCGCCGTGGCTAAGACGCCCGGCTCGCCCTATCCTAGCGTGGATCACGCGCCGCGCCCGTCGGTCATCGCGCTTGAGGATTACTATGTACAGGTGGGCCCCACGCTTTTCAAGAGCAACTACGAACGGCGCGTGGGCGGCACGACGTGGCACTGGTTGGGCACCACGCTGCGCCACCTGCCCAACGACTTTCGCCTGCAATCCCTCTATGGCGTCGGTGTAGACTGGCCTATTTCCTACGAGGACGTGCAACCGTGGTATCTGGAGGCAGAAAAGGCCATGGGCGTCGCCGGAGACAGCGCCGAAGATCTGAATTCGCCGCGCACTGGCGACTTTCCACTCCCTCCCTTGCCGCTGACCTATCTGGACAAGTATCTAAGGGCTGCCGTCGAACCGCTGGGCATGAACGTCAAACTCACGCCCCAGGCGCGCAACTCGGTTACTTATGATGGCCGTCCACCCTGTTGCGGCAACGCCAC
>CAYSMQ010000119.1:0-11913 GCA_964432035.1 uncultured Ardenticatenaceae bacterium | reverse complement strand
ACGATAAGAGAGTTGCGCACGAAAGTGAGATAATTGGTCCCCTGGAACAGGAGCTCCAGGTTCTCCATTGTGGGCGGCACGTTGTAAAGGAAGGGGTTGTTCTGCGGGCGGTAGAGATCCGCATCCTGCTTGAAGGTGTTGATGATCATGATCAGGAAAGGGCCGGCGGCGAAAAAGCAGAATGCAGCAATGACGGCGTAGAGACCGATGCGCCTGAAGCGAGAGTCATTCATGAGGGCTATGTCACCTCCATGCGGCGCGCCGTACGCAGAATGAGGATGGCGGTCGCCAGCAGCACGGGGAACATGAACAGGGCAATGGCGGCACCTTCGCCCAGGTTGCCGCCGTCGATGCCCTTAAACCAGGCCCACAGGGGTAGCACCTGCGTGTAATAAACGGGCCCGCCGCGGGTCAGCACGAAGGCCACGACCATATCGGTGAACGTAAAAATGAGACCAAAGAGCAGAGCGATACTCATGATGGGCAAGATCATGGGGATCGAGATCTGGAAGTGGATACGCCAGAAGCGGGCGCCGTCGACCTCGGCCTGTTCCAGAATATCTTTAGGAATAGAAGTGAGACCGGCCATGAGAATGACGGTAGCCAGGGGCAAAATGCGCCAGACGTGGACGAGGATGACCGAGCCGATGGCCAGATTTTCGACGCCCAGGTAGGTGAGATGCAGCCCGGAGCCGAGCAGGGCGTCGGGCCCACCGAGCAGGCCCATGCGTTGCAGCACCCAGTCGATAGGGCTGAACTTCGAATCGAGAATCCATTTCCAGCCCAGGGTAGCCAGCGAGATAGGTGTGGCCCAGGGCAAGATGATCAGGGTGCGCGCCAGCCATTTGCCGCGAAAGTCGCGAGCCAGGGCCACGGCCAGAATATTGGCCAGAATAATCACAATGATCTGGGTCGCGATTGTAAACAGGAAGCTGTTGAGCAGAGCGCGCTGGAATTGCGGCGTCTGGATCACGCGCCCAAAATTACGCAGGCCAATGAAATCGAGCGAGGCGTCGCCGACGGTGGCGTCGGACATACTGAAGGCAATCGCCAGGATAAAGGGAATGCCCACGAGGCCGATGATATAAATGACAGCAGGAGCCAGAAAGAGCGCGCCGAGGAGACCTTCACGATCGGCGAGGAAAGCTCCGGAGGCATGCTGCGATGCCGGGTAGAGGGCGCTCTCTTTTCCGGCTGCCGTTTGTTCAGCAGTCTCTGCCATCTTTTCTATCCCCCCTGGATCTGTGAAGGTTTACTTCTCAGGCCCGATTTCTTATCAAAAAATTTGAGATCGTCTTCACGCACCGCGAAGTCGTAGGTTGTGTCGTCTTCCAGGTTAACCTCCACAGTAGAAGGCAGCTTGGCGATGGTGCGGTTGTGCTCCGCTCCTTCTACGGTGCCGTAGAGCAGACGGTCGGAGCCCAGATTCTCGACGCGGCCCAGATGGAAGGGGAAATGGACCATCTGGCTGTCGCCGCGCGCTACTTCTGCGGGCAAAAAGTTCTCGGGGCGGAAACCCATGAGGTGACCGTTTCTGTCCAGAAGATTCATGGGCGGCGATCCTAGAAAGGTGGCGACGAAGATGTCCGCGGGCTCGTCGTAGATTTCTTGCGGCTCTCCCACCTGGCGCACGACGCCCTCGTTCATCACGGCAATGCGATCGCCCAGACCCATGGCCTCAATCTGATCATGTGTGACGAAGATGGTGGTGATGCCCAGGCTGCGCTGGAATTGCTGCAGCTCGTCGCGGGCAGAGACGCGCAGTTTGGCGTCGAGGTTTGATAGGGGCTCGTCGAGCAGCATGACGGCAGGCTCCTTGACCAGGGCGCGGGCCAGGGCCACGCGCTGGCGCTCGCCGCCCGAGAGCTGGCGCGGCTTGCGGCCGAGCAGGCGCTCGATGCCCAGAATGCCGGCAGCCCACTCAACTTTCTGCGCTATTTCTTCTTTAGGAGTCTTGCGCGCTTTCAGGGGAAAAGCGATGTTGTCAAATACCGTCATGTGCGGGTAGAGCGCGTAGCTCTGGAAGACCATGGCAATATCGCGCGCGCGGGGCGGCAGAGGCGTGACGTTGCGATCGTCGATGTAGATTTCGCCGTCGGTGGGCAACTCCAGCCCGGCGATCATGCGCATCAACGTCGTCTTGCCGCACCCTGACGGCCCCAGAATCACCACCAGCTCCCCTTTTTGAATGGAGAGGTCAACGCCATTGACGGCTTTGACCTCTCCGAACTCTTTACGCAGTCCTCTCAGTTCTACTAGACCCATACGCTTTAACCTGTAACGAACCTCGGAACCCGAACGTGATAGTTCGGGTTCCGACCTTCACATTGACTACTGATCAGTACACCCAACAAAACCACGATCGCGCCATGTCTGGAAGATTTCATTAATCTGCGCCTCGGCCTCGGCAACGGCTTCTTCCGGCGTGACTTCGCCGAGCGCCGCGCGGCCCATCATCGTGGGGATGATATTGGTGGCGTAGACCTCAGAAACGGCGGGATTGGAAGGCCCGGGATAGCCCAGGTAAGTGACCCACTCGTCGGCAGTCGCCAGCAACGACAGCTTGTCTGGCGGCCGGGAACCGAAGGGATCAACTTCCAGCCAACCTTCTAGCTGAGGCACGGTACTCTCAAAGGTGGGGAAGTTGTAGAGCTCGCTGTTGAATACCACCTGGTTGTAGTTGGCGGTGTGGTAAATGATAAACTCTTCCGCGGCGCGGTATTCAGGGCTGTCCCGTTCGACGTAGTCGGGGATGACATAGATGTACCAGAGGTGAGCCGAGGCGTGCTGATCGCCGCGCGGGCCACTGAGGGCCGGCGTGAAGCCGATGTTGTCGGCGGCCGCGGGATCGATCTTTTGCAGGCTGCGGTAGGCGGAGATGGAGTTGAGGATGTAGGACAGCTCACCGGCGATGAGGCCCTGGTTGTTCGCCGCCGCGTCCCAACTGAAGACCTCTTCCGTCATGGCGCTGTTGTATAGCTCTACAAGGTACTCAACCGCTTCGACGACCTCCGGCGAGTTGATGGTCACACACTCGTTTTCATCCTGAATGGAACCACCAAAGGACCAGATGATGGCGCGCATGGCCATGTTAGAATCGATCTCCGGCGATAAACCGAGGCCCAGGGGGATGCCAGTTTGTTCGAAGATCTGTGAGCCACCGACGAGCAAGTCATCCCAGGTTTGAGGGCCGTCGGGCATGCCCACGTCTGACCATAAGCTAATGTCATAGTCGCCAGGATCGGGCGTCCAACCATGGCAGTAACCGTACCAGGTGTCCGTCGTGGGCAAATAGGAGTTGGCCACGCAAGTCTCGGCGGGCTCACCGAACAACTCCTGCGCCCGCATATTGATATCCGTCAGGTCATGAATGCCTTCGATGAACTGCGCCGCGCCCAACGAGAGCTCGACGATAGTGGGACCTTCACCGGCGTCGATGGCTGCGGAAAGTGACGGGGCTACGTCGGCGATGTTAACGTGATCGACGGTGACGTCAACGCCGTTGGCCTCGCCCCACTCCACAGCGTACTGGTCGAACCAGGTGTCGTGATTGGGAACAAAGTGGCTCCACATGAGGAAACGGAGCTCAGTGCCTTCGGGGAAATCCTCTTCCGACTCCGTCGCCACCTCTACAATGCGCGTGACTTCAACCTGCTCGCCCTCCACCTCGATGGTCTCGGTGACCACGCGAGTCACTTCAACCTGCTCCACCTCGGTGACCGTCTCCTGGACGACGCGGGTCACCTCCACGGTTTGGGGCTGGCAGGCAACCACAAGCACGGACAATGCTAACAATACAACCGCTACGAGTACAACACGCTTGCGCTTCATAAGATCTTCCCTCCTCTAACAGGTCATTAAAACTGAAGAGAACAAGCTACCGACAACGGCTCCTCGCGGGAAAACGGTTGTCCGGCTATGTTGGTATGAAGTTGTTAGATTGTTGCTGCCATGTTCACAGTAGAGAGGTGCGACGACATACGAGCTGGATGGTTTACCGGATACCGACAGTTTATCAACAGCTTAAGGCGCTGTCAACGTAAACAGTGGGTCGATATAATCGGCCTATGACAGAGACGTTGCTGCAAACGAAGTTTCACGTTCCTGTGCTGCCATCGTCACTCCTCGGACGCGAGCAGCTGCTGGGGCGACTGAACCGGGGGATAGGCGACGGCGTCAGGTTCAGCCGGCGCTTGACGCTGATTACGGCGCCCGCCGGTTACGGAAAAACGACGTTGGCCGTATCCTGGCTGGAGGAACGGATTGGAGCCGGCGCGTGGCAGACGGCGAGCGAGAAAGAGGGCGCCGGGGAGCAAGCCACGATCATATGGTTGTCGCTGGAGGCAGACGATGGTGAGGCGCAACGCTTTCTGCGCGTCTTGCTGGCTGCCCTGCGAGAGGCAGACGCCCGCTTGCACGATGCATTGCCCAGGCCCGAGGCGTCTGCGCCGTTACCGCCGGCGGCAGACCTGGCGCGCGATCTGGTAAACGGTTTCGCGACGATAGATAAACGATTTGTGCTGGCGCTCGACGACTACCATTACGCGGCCAGTGGGGCGGCGGATGAGGTGCTGAGCCAACTCCTCAAGCACCAGCCATCAAACCTGCACATATTGATCACGAGCCGCAGCGAGCCGCGCGGGCTGCCGCTGGCACAACTGCGCGCGCGCCGGCAACTGCTGGCGCTGACAAAGGAAGACGTGCGCTTCACGCCGGCTGAAAGTAAGCAGTTTTTGCGGTTACGCGTGGAGCGGTCGTTGCCGGACAGCGAACTGCAACATCTAGTAAGGCAGACAGGGGGATGGGCAGTCGGGCTGCAGATGGCATCGCTGGCGCTACAGCGGCATGGGGAGCAAAGTACACGGCAGCTGCTAACGGCGCTGGGCGCCGATGACGGGCATCTTGACGCTTATCTGGCGCAAGAGGTACTGGCGCAATTGCCGCAGGCGCTGCACGCATTTTTGCTGCGGACGTCAATTCTACGGCGCTTGTGTGCCCCTCTTTGCCGGGCGCTTATTGAGCTAGAGCCCAGAAATGCGGCGCAGGGCTCAGATAGCCGGTCGCTGCTGGCAGAATTGGTCGCGCGAGGGCTCTTTACTTCACAGATAGACGGCGAGAGAAACTGGTATCGCTACCATGCTCTCTTTGCCTCCTTTTTACAGCGCCGTCTGCAACAAACTCAGCCGCAGTTGGTCGGAGCCTTACAGCGGCGGGCAGCCGAGTGGCACCGCAAGAACGGTTCGCCGCACGAGGCCGTGTACCATGCCCGCAAGACGAGCGACGAGGCCTACGCGCTGGAGGTAATTGAGGGGTACACACCGTGGTTGCTGAAACGGGGCGAGCTGACGTTGCTCATTTCCTGGTTGGCCCCCTTTCCGTCGGCGGCGTTGCAGGCGCGCCCTGCCCTGGGGCTGGATCTGGCGTGGGCCTATCTGCTGCAGGGATTGACGGAGCGCGCCACAGCGCTAGTCGAGCAGCTTGAGGGAGCGCTGAGCGACGAGCTGCACCCGGATCTGCTCGCTATTCGTCTTGCGCTTTCTCGTCGCCGCGGCGATATTGATGCCGCTCGTGGCTATGCGAATCAGGTGGCAAGACACGGGGCGTCCGGTGATGGGAGGGGTGACATCACCGACCTCTACCGCGCCGAGCTGCAATTGGGGAGCGGCGACATAGCGCAGGCGCGTAGGCTGATCGGCGCTGCGCTGAGCGCCTTTCGAGCAGATGAGCAGCCCTATTTGGAAACACAGGCGCTTTACTACCTGGCTAATGTACACGTGATGCAGGGCCAGTTGCAGGAGGCAGCAGCGCTGTGCCGCGAAGCATTAACCGTCATGGAACACCAGCGCCTGCCCTACCGCTTGGGTGGGTTCCATAACCGGCTGGGGTTGATTCATTGGGAATGGAGCCAATTGGAGCAAGCCGCGCGGTACTTAGAGAAGGGCACGGAGATCGCTCGCAAGGGCCAACAGATTCCATTTTTTTTGAGGAATGCGCTGTTACTGGCGCGAGTATGGCGCGATCAGGACCGGCAAGAGGAAGTCGCTACGCTCCTGGAGGAGGCGCGCGAGGCGGCGACGCGCTCACCACAGGCCATGGCGCGGCTGATCTATTGGCAAGCCTGGTGGGCCTTAGAAGAAGGGCGACCCGCTGCGGCCGAAGGCTGGGTGTCGGCGCGTGGCCTGGCGCCCGAGGACGACCCTGACTACTACACAATGGACGGCTATCTTCTGCTTGCCAGGTTACTGCGGCAGCGGGAGCAGACGGCCGAGGCGCAAAGCCTGCTGCGGCGACTGCTGGCGCTGGCCCGCGACGTAGGCGACAGTGGCGCACAGGTGCAGATAGCGCTTGATCTGGCCCAGGTTCTCTTGGGCTCTGGCAAACAGAGGCTGGCAAAAAATAGCGTGGAAGAAGCGTTGACCGCCGGCAGCGCGGGTGGTTACGTGCAACGCTTTGCCAACGCCGGCGTGTCGGTTAGCCGGCTGTTGGGAGAGGTAGCTCACCTGTACGCCGCCGGCAGGACCGCGCCTTTTGACGTCGCGTACCTGGAACGGGTGCTCCAGGCTTGCAACGTCGAGGCCAAGGCGACGGCCGGACGGTCGCCGTTCAGACCGGCGGAGCCGTTGACGCCACGGGAAACGGAGGTGCTGGCGCTGCTGGCGCGCGGCCTGACCAACCCGGAGATTGCCCAGCAGTTGCACATTAGCGTCGGCACGGTGCGCTGGCATGTGAAGAACATTTACAAGAAGCTGGAGGTAAACAACCGGGTCCAGGCAACGCGCCGCCTGGAGGAGCTGCAAGGAGGGCCGTAAGGGACGAAAACCCCCTCATTTGGGAGGGTTGAGAGGGCGGGCCTTTTCTTATACTGGCGGCGAGTGAACCAAAGTGGTGCTATCAAATGGTTAGGAGAGTCATAAATGAGCCGGTTGTTTCTCGTCGGGTTGTTGGGGTTGCTGTTGACAGGGTGCGAGGGGGCGGGGGTTGTTGCGCCGACGGCTGTGGAGCGTTCGCAAACGGGGACGCTTGCGCCACAAAGGGAGACACCTACCCTAACGGAGGAAACGATCATGCCAGAGGAAGCGACATCTGAGCCGGAGGATGGGCAATCGGCGACCTTTGTCTTACAGGAGCGTTTGTTCACGTTTATAGAAGGCGGCGAGGAGAGTGCGGTGGTGCGCCGTGGCGCAGAGGGTGAATGGGACGGCAGGTACATCAATCCAGGCGCCATGCTTTATCACGACGGGCTCTTCCACATGTTCCGCAACGGCTTTGTGAACTGGCCGGGCGTCATCAGCGTTGGCTATATGACGTCTGAGGACGGCGTCACCTGGCGCGCGGAAGGCGACTCGCCGCTGTTTACAAGTCAAGGGATTGTTTACGCGCGCAATGCCGCCGCAGCGAATGCGGTCGTGGTGGCCGACGACGGGACGTGGATGCTATATTTTCATAGCCTTATCGGTACAGGCCTGATCGGGCGCGCGACGGCGCCAGATCCCACGGGGCCATGGGTGGTGGACGAGGAGCCGGTGCTGGAGCCGGGCGGCGAGGGCGCCTGGGACGAAGATGGGCTCGGATGGCACAGCGTGGTCAAGACGGACGACGGTTACGTGATGTACTATGCAGGACACCAGCAATCGACAAGCATGATCGGGCGCGCGACGTCGCCCGACGGCATCACATGGGCAAAATACGACGATGCGCAGACCACGGAGCCGCCTTTTGCGGAAAGCGACCCGGTGTTTGCGGGAACACAAGAGTGGGAGGGCAACGACGTGGACCGTCCCGAAGTGCGTCTGACGCCGGACGGCTGGGTCATGCTCTACATGGGCAGCGACCTCGACGATCGCGGGCTGGCCCTGAGCCAGGACGGCATCACCTGGCGCCGGGCCGAAAATCCGGTCATCACGAGCGATGACTTCCCCATTTCGGGCCGGACGTGGGACACGGCGCTGCTATACTACGAGGGAACCTACCACTACTATATGGAAATTGGCAGTGGGGCGGGCACCGATATCTATCTGGCAAGGCAGCCCGGGCCGCTCGGACCGTGACAGATGTAATGAGTATCGCTTACCAGGTCACGTCGCCTGTGCTGCGCTCCCATTCAGAACCGCGCTGGCGCACGCGCTGCAAGCTGCGCCACTCTGGGACGAGGGGCACGACGCCCAGCTCGCGCACGAGCTGGCGCGCGGCGAGACCCACGATGGCGGTGTAGGTAGGATAGGCCAGCTCGAGTTCGGCAAGCTGTTCGACCCACATGTCGGCCGCCATGCCGGCGGCGACGATCTGCACAACTTCCACGGCCTGCTCGCCGACGACGTGGGCGCCCAGGATGCGATGGGTTTCTTCAGAGACGATGAGCTTGCAATAACCGTCGGTGTAGCCGTCGATGACGGCGCGGTCGATGTCGGTATAGGGCACGGTGGCGATCAGGCAGTCATGCGCTTCGCGCGCCTGGGCTTCCGTGGGGCCCACGCTGCCATATTCGGGATCGGTGAAGCCGCCGTGGGGCACGATGTGGTGTTCGTTGCGCTGCCGAGCATTGAGCAAAGCGTTCTCCACGGCGATGCGCGCTTCGTAGCCGGCGCTCTGCACGAGCATCATGCGCCCGTTCATATCGCCGGCGGCGTAGATGTGGGGCGTGCTGCTCTGCAAGTATTCGTTGACCGGTACGTAGCCGCGGAGGGTTTCGATGCCGGCGGCGGAGACGTTCAGCGCGTCGCCGTAGCCGACCCAACCCGCAGCCATGATGATAGCCTCGGCGTCGAGGGTTTGGGCGTCGTCGTTCTCGCGGAAGTGGAGGCGCAGCCCGTCATCCGTCTTTTCGATGCGGTCAACGCCCTGGATGCCGCAGTGGATGCCGATGTGGCGGCGGCGAAAGACCTTGTGGATAACCTGGGAGATGATTTCGTCTTCGGCGTTGAGGATGCGGGGCGCCATCTCTAACAGCGAAACGTCGACGCCGAAGGCAGAGAAGATAGACGCCAACTGGCAGCCGGTGGCGGCGGCGCCGATGATAGCCATGGAACGCGGTAGCGTCTTCATGGACCATACGTCATGGTGCGTCAGGGCGTGCTCGCTTCCGGGGAAGTCGATGCGGCGAGCGAAGCCGCCGGCGCAGAGGACAAACTTGTGCGCCTGCAAGGTACGCCCGTCAGGCAGGGCCACGGTGTGGGCATCCTGGAACTGGGCGGGGCCCACTTCGGCAAAGACGTCGGCGCCGGCGCCCTTGAGGTGTTCGATCAGCTGCTTCTTCTCGTGGATGCGATAGACAATCTGTTGCGTGCGGGAGAGCAGACCTTCGAGATCGATGCCGCCGGTGGCGCCGTCCACGGCGTACTGGTCGAATTGCCGCGCGTCGCGCACGAGGCGCGCGGCTTTGGCTAAGGCGCGCGTAGGGACGCAGCCGTCGTTGGTGCAGGTGCCACCCATGCGTCCCTTTTCGATGAGGGCCACGGAGGCGCCTAATTCGCGGGCGCGAAGTGCGGCAGTGACGCCAGCAGGTCCACCGCCAATTACGATGAGATCATACATGGTGTGATTGTCTCCATTCATGAAAGACGTCCGATTTCTCACTCCCTTCTTTATGTACAAAGTAAAAGTGGACGGTCACAGTCCTTCAGAAGCGCGTTCAGTCCGCTCAGGGGGAAGTTGCCGGCGCTACGGCCGGGCACTCCCAGCATAATTAAATCACAGTCATGATCTCTTGCAGAAGCGCCGAGCCCCTCCCAATCGCGCCGGGCGGGCGCGAAGTTTGGCACCAGTTCGTGCATCTCAAGGTAGGCCTGTACGTAGGCCTGGTATTGGGCATGCTCGGGCGCGATCAGAGTAACGAGCTGCGCCTGCCACTCTTCGGCCATGTAGGTGGCGGCGAATAGGGCCTCGCGTGCTTTGGCGCTGCCATCATAGTAGAGAAGGACGCGTTCGAGGGAGCGCGGCGCGCCGGGAACGAGCAGCAGGGGGCGCGGGCAGCGCTGCAGAAGAGAGATCAGATTTTGACCTTGCTTGGCAATAGAGGCGTTGAGAATGACGAGATCGGCGAATTGGGCGCGACTATAAATGGCCTCTGGCCAATTGCCGGAGACGGCGGCGAACTGACCCTCAACGCCGGCGTCACGACAGGCATCATAAAAGGCGGCGTCGTCACGGGCGATGTCTTGCGCGCTATTTTCAGACCCAGTTTTAGTCACGGAAAGGCCGTAAAGTTGAGCGTTTTCGCGGCGGGCGAGGATCAGAGCCTGGTCCAGGGCTGTATCGGTGGCGACGGGATTCCTCAACGGCAGGAGTAGATCGGCGAACAGTTGACCGCTATAGCGCGTGGCGAGATGGGCGCGAGACCAGGAGTCGCGGGGCGGTACGGAACGCGTCTTTGGGTATAGTTTGCGCCGGATCCAGTGACTGGCACGCGACAAGATGCCCTTGCCCGAAGCGCGCGCGGTTTGCGTCAGGTTAGCCGCAGCGGTTTGTGGCGTAACGGTCCAACCCAGAGTCTCTTGAAGCTCATCCTGATGCGTGGTAATCCACACATAGAGATCGGCTTCGGTGCGCCCGGGAAAATAGCGCAGCAGGCCTTGTTCGCGGATGGTTTCGACGACGGGCAGATAGGCTTCATCGTACCAACGGGTCACGGCCTCTGGTGTGTAAACGTCGCGCTGTTCGCCCTCTTCAAGGCAGCAGCGGCAGGCTTCGATGAGGTTCTCGAGGTGCGTATATTGTCCGGCGGCGCTAAGGGTTACGTCGGCCTCGGGCCGCAAGACGTCAAGGCGCGTGTGCGACAGGAAGGCAGCGTGCTCTGTTTTGAGGATGAGCGTATCGGGATCGTCGTCCGGCGCTAGGGGCACGCGGGTGCGCACTTCGGTCACGTAGGCCTCGATGTGGGTAAGTTCTTGCTGGCGAGCGATGGAAACGCGATGGTTGCCGTCGAGGACGAAGTAGGCGTCGCCAATCTGGTATACCTCAATGGGCGGCAGGCCGAGGTTGTCTGCGGCGATCTTGACGCGGGCCCACCGCTGGGCGTCGGCATCGTTGAGAGGCAGGAAGGTCCGGGTGAAATCCGTATAGCGGCCGACGCTGCCGACAATGGCGTCCAGGGGGATGCTGCGCCGGCCGGCCGGGGTTTGGCCGGTGACGCGTAGGCGGGCGGCGACATCATCAAAGGAGAGTAGATCGGTCGACTTACCGCGCAAGCGAGCCATCACGGCCTGTAACGAGGCCATGGAGCGCGCACGTTGGAAGTCGTCGAGTGCGGCGACTAAGTGTAATGGTGGGACAAGGCCCTGGCCTGGATCGCGCATGGTTAACGTCGGCTGTGCGGAATTAGTTGTTGGCTACCTTTGGTAGCCTGGACGACAGACCGCAGTCCGCAGACTGTCATCACTCGTCAGAGAGTGAGTATAGCACAGAAACGCGACTGGAGAGCAAATCCCATAGGCGCCAAGCTCGGGCCAAGTATTCTTTGGAAGAAGATTAGTGCGTCTTTAATCTCGGAGAATGTGAAAAAGGGCTACATATGGTAACATTGATGTGGAGGCGCCACGATTATTTCATTCTTCCACCGGCGCTTGACGATCCCATTGCAAACAGAGGAGGCAATTGTGGCAAGTAATGTTGCCCTAAAGCTAATCGAAAGCCACCTGGTTGAAGGCGATATGGTTCCAGGTGAAGAAATCGCCCTACGTATGGACCAGACGCTGACGCAGGACGCGACCGGCACCATGGTCATGCTGGAGTTTGAAGCGCTGGGGCTCTCGCGCGTGCAAACAGAGCTGTCGGCGCAGTATGTAGACCACAACCTGATTCAAGAAGATTACAAGAATCCGGACGATCATCTCTTTTTGCGTAGCGCCTGCAAGAAGTATGGGTTGTGGTATTCGCGCCCGGGCAATGGTGTGAGCCACCCGGTGCACATGGAGCGGT
>CAYSMQ010000118.1:4223-12029 GCA_964432035.1 uncultured Ardenticatenaceae bacterium | reverse complement strand
CACTCCATTCAATCACCAGAGGGAGAAACAGATGAGGTTCGGTTCGAAACACTCCAGCAAGATTTTCTTCCCGAGAAGATCGGGGCGCCTGACCCATGACAACGGGACTCGCCTACGTGTAAGGTGAAATCAAACGTCTGGTTTCGTTCACGAAGGATCTGCAAATGCCCGTCCTCCCGAATTTTGTTGAGCGCTTGATCTTACTGAGGCTGAACCAGGGTCCGGGAGCACTACTTGATCTCTTCGGCGCCGGCGCCTTTCGTGTCGTTAACTCAGCCCTGGATCTCGGCCTCTTCGACGTCCTGGCCCAGCGCCCTTTGACGGTGGGTGAATTGTCAGAGCGCACGGGGACGAACGAGAGAGGAATGGGCATCTTGCTGGCAGCGCTTGAATCATTCGGATATGTACAGACAACCGGCAGCCGCTATGCCAACACACCTCTCACTGCAAAATGGTTACTTAGCAGCTCGCCAAGCCATCTGGCAGACTTCTTGGTCTGGTGGCAAAAGCTCGTCTTCGAATTTTGGGATGAGTATTTTGAAGAGACCATTCGCAATGGCCGGCCTCCCCTGACTATTTACGAGTGGCTGGAGAGTCAGCCGGATGGATGGAAGGTCGCGCAGGCGGGATTTGAGGCAACGGCCCAATTGGTGCTTGACGATGTCATTGCCAGAATCGACTTCCCCGCCGGTGCCAAGCGCATCCTTGATGTTGGTGGCGGCCACGGACTCTACAGTATCCAATTGTGCCGCCGCCATCCTGAGGTAACGGCGGCGATTTTCGATCTGCCGGTGGCATTGAAGCGGGCGAGAGAGAACAGCCGCGCCAGCCATATGAATGACCGGGTGAGCCTGTTGCCGGGTGACTATCGAGAAGATGACCTGGGCAATGGCTATGACGTAGCGCTGGTTTACAACATCATTCATGCTCACCGACCTGAGGAGAACATCCAACTGCTCAAGAAGGTCGCTGCTGCGCTCACTCCGAATGGCCGGGTTGTCATCTTAGATCAGATGGGAGATAGGGCCTTTGGCCCTGTGACACGGGCTGTCAACAGCTTGATTGCGCTCGCCTATTTCATCCTGCTTGGTGGACAGACCTACACTTATCGCGAAGTTGAAGGATGGCTGCACGAGGCCGGCTTTGCCCTTCTCAGCCGCAAAAGTCTGCTCAAGGCGCCGGGCACCATCATGATAATCGCAGTTCGCGAGGGTTAGAGCCATCTTCTGCTCCGATCCATGAAGGTCAGTGCTTACCGCAGAACTGTCACTTCCCGAGAAGATCGAGACGGCCGACCCATGACAACGGGACTCGCCCAAATGCAAGCTGTTAACAATTCACTCTCGGGCGGCGAGGACATAGACAAAGGCTCGAAGAAACAGATTTAGGAGGCAGTCATGAATCGCAGGAACAAGAATGGTTCGCTTTTGATGGTTCTATTTGCTCTGGTCGTCTCCCTCATCGCCATTTCGGCGGTTGCCGCAGAGGGAGCACAGGTCACGGTGGGCGACCTTCATACCTTTGCCGACGGTCCCGGCCTTGGCTATGAGATAACAGGTCGGGCGCAGATGGTGCGCACCGCCGACGGGCGCACGCTGGTCAGCGTCCAGGCGCGAGGGTTGCTGCCGAACACAGACTACCCCGTGCATGTGCACAATGCTCCCTGCAACGTGGGCAACGGAGGTGGTCACTATCAGCATGTGGTCGGCGGCGACATCGACCCCACAAATGAGATATGGCCTGGCTTCACCAGCAACGCCGCTGGCCACGGCAACGGTCATGCCGCCCACAGCTTCACTGCCCGCCCAGAGGCGCAGTCGGTGGTGATTCACGATCCCGGAGGTCCCCGTATCGCCTGCGCGGACCTCGATTAGGGCCGGTTTACAAAAGAGTATGGAGATTAGGGACCGTCCGAAAAATGACGTTGAATCAGAAGATAAATTACGCCAAACCACTCGCGGCTGTTGGCTTGCTGAGCGGAGCGGCGGCCTTAATTTTGATCGTAGTTATACGAGATACTTTCAGCTTGCCCGGCTCCGCGGAATACCTGACCTATGAGATCTTTAACCGTATTATGGCCGTCCTTCTTGCCTTACAGACGTGCGCCTGGATCGCTTTCCTCATGGTGCAACGTGAGGCACTGGGCAAATTCAACAGGCGTCTGCTGATGCTTGCACTTGGAGCATGGGCCATGATGGCCGTTGGCACAGCAGCCGAGTTTTGGCTGTATTCAGATCTTCCATACCCGAATTCGCCGGCAGATTTCAACATGCGAACGCTTGCATTCGCCATGTTCTTCTTCGCTTCCTTGATCGCCGGAATGGCGCTCCTGGTGCTGGGTCTTCGGCTTGCCGAGAGCGGCACGCTGCACCGATTGTTTGTAACAGTGCTGGTTCTATATCTTCCGCTATTCATTGTCTCATTTTTTGTAGGCCTCTCCATATTCACAGCTCCGGCCCTTGCTTCGATTACGATTGCGGGGTTGGTACTGAAAAGAAGGTGAAACAGGATGAACCAATTCAAAGATCAATACCGGTTTCACGGCGTTATTGCCGCCATTGGAGGCGTGTTGTGGAGCGCCTGGGTGATCATATCCGCTACAAGACCGCTCCTGCCGCCGGATGGCTATCGGGACAGCGAGGATATTGCCATGATAATGGGCTTGGCCATGTTGTTCATGGCTGTTGGCGTTGCCGGCATTTACCGGCGACAAGAGGGCAAAGCGACCTGGTTGGGAAAAGTCGGCCTATATACAAGCGTTATTGGGGCGATCCTTGCTTTCATTGGGAACGTGTTGATAACCTTCTACGGCACCAACCTGATTTTGGTTCCCATCTTCTTTGGCGGCGGGTCCCTACTGCTCATAGTGGGTATGGTGTTGACCGGCGTTTCCATCATTCAAGGACAAAGCTTGCCTCAATGGAGTGGCTGGTTGCTGCTTGGCGGCATCTTTCTTGGTATGTTCGGTGATGAGAATTCGTCAAGCATCTGGATGCTTCTTTCTGTGGGTACTGTTTGGATAATCATCGGTGGTTTCCTGTCTCTTTTCCCATCAAGTTCTCTGAAGAGCATTGAAGGTCAAGCCTGACAATCCTGAAATGATTCTCGGTTTCGGTTGAATCGCCAGACGCCGGAGTTTATGATAAAGGAATGAAAGCAACGTTGTCGTCAGCCACTCGTTCACAGGAAGAAGAGCAGCTGCCAAGTCAAACACACACTCGCTTGCACGGCCGGCGACTCTGGGTGGCCCGCGTTGCTTGGCTTCTGGTCTTTCTGCTTGTCGCCAGCATGGTAACGGCTAATGCTCCCCATCTCATGCGGGACACACGTTATGAGTGGCAGGTGGGTGAGGCGATGTCGGCTGCTATTACGCTGTTTTCCACGACGACGGCCTTTGTGCGCTACCTGGTTGCTTTGAAAGTGATGGCGGCGCTGGTCTTTGCCGGTACGGCCATCTTCCTCGCCTGGCGGCAAGCCGACGATTGGATGGTGCTCTTCACGTCGACGACGCTCCTTATGCTGGTCTTTTTGTTTGGCTTTACCTTAGACGTGAACACCATCCGTTACCCTCAATTCCTTGAGCAGTCCTTCTCCGCCATTCGCGCGGTCGTGCCCACGTTAATGGTCGGTAGCTTCATAGGCTTCTTTTTCCTCTTTCCGGATGGCCATTTCCGCCCGCGATGGACCAGATGGGTGGCGTTCCTTGCCTTTCTGATAAGCGCCTCCGTATTCTTCTCTGGAGCAATGGACGTCTCGACAGAAGCGTCATTCGACTCTCTCTCGCCTCTGCCTGAAGAATGGGGCTGGTTGCTCTTCGTCTACTCCTTGTTTGCGGCGTTGGCCATCGGATTTATCAGTCGCCTGGTTTATTACTATCGCGACGCCGGCAAGGTACAACGACAGCAGATGAAGTTGGTGTTGTTTGGTCTAGGCACGATCATCGCCGTACCGCTCTTGCAGTCACTCCTGCTTGAGAGACTGAATCTGTTCTCCGCTTCCTGGCGGCATTTTATATCCTTGCATACGCATCTCATCGTTCCCCTCATTTTACCGTTGACCATCAGCATGTCGGTGCTTCGTTACCGGCTGTGGCACGTCGACCTGCTCATCAACCGCACGCTTGTCTATGGTGCGTTAACGGCCATTATCCTTAGCTTCTACGGGCTCAGCGTCGGATTCCTCAGCGCCCTCGTGCCCGGACAGGCCAATCTGCTCACCAGCTTCATCGCCCTCAGCGTTGCTGCCGTCGTCGTTGTTCCCGCCCACCGCGCCCTGCGAAAGTGGGCCGACCGTTGGCTGCCGCCATCCTCGCCACCACCAACCGAAGTTCCAGCCACGTCCATTGCACCAGGGATGAGCGCCATGTGGCGGCTGGCCCATCTCGCCTGGGTGGCCCTCTCCGCCCTTCTGTTTTGGCAGCTCTTCGTCCGTCTGTCGGAAATCCCCGATATCCTGACAGACACGCGGGCAGATTATCTCGTGCGCACGAGCCTGCAACTGCTCCCGGCCTCCGCTGCCGCCTTCTTTGTGCGCTATGTGATCGCCCTGCGTATCGGTGTCACGGGAATTTTCTGGCTGACGGCCACTGTTATCTTCTGGCGCAAACGAAACGAGTGGTTTGCCCTCTACGTCTCCTTCCTTCTGATGCTGATCCCCTTCGGCCTCGTCCTCGGCGGCAGTGAGAGCGGGCTGCTGGCTTCTGTCAGTTTTATGGCCGTTGTGGCCCAGTTGTCGCTGCCCTTTCTCTTCCCCGATGGCCGTTTCATCCCCCGCTCCACCCCCTGGCGCATGATTCTGGCCGCATTGCTTTTGCTTACTCCGGCCGTCGTCTATCCCCTCACGCGCCTACTTTTGGTCGCCTATGGCCCCGGTGAGTGGGCTTATGGCACGTTCATCTTTACGGTAGCCGTGATGATGGCTGCTGGCCTAGTCAGCCAGGTATACCGCTACCGGCGCGTGGCCGACGCCGTACAGCGCCAGCAGATGAAGTGGGTGTTGGTAGGTTTCGCCGCCGCTTTCCTCTGGATCCTCTGGTTGGTCCTGTGGCTTACGGGCATCCTGGCTCGAATCAACATATCCGAACCGGTCACGACTCTGGTCATGATGCACCTTACCATCCTGGCTACGGCCGCATTACCCGTCACCATCGGCTTCTCCATTCTGCGCTACCGCCTGTGGCAGGTAGACCTGTTTATAAACCGCGCCCTCGTCTTTGGCAGCCTGACGCTGCTGGTAACGGCCGTCTACATTTTCGTCGTCGGCGTATTAGGGGTCTTGTTCCAGGCAGGTGGCAATCTACTGCTCTCCATCCTGGCCACCGGACTGGTCGCCATTCTGTTTCATCCACTGCGCCGGCGGCTGCAGCAGGCCGTCAATCGCCGCATGTATGGCGATCGAGACGACCCGGCAACGGTTCTGTCGCGCCTGGGAAAACGGCTGGAGGAAACGTCCGTACCCGGCGACACGCTACCCTCGCTCGCGAAAACCATCGCTCAGACGCTGAAATTACCTTACGTGGCCATTGAGGTCGACGATGCCATCGTAGGAGAGGCAGGCAATCCGCCCCTGCACAAATATCCTCTCGTTTACCAATCCCAACCTATCGGCCACTTGCTGGTAGCGGCGCGCGCTGCCGGGGAAGAGTTTACGGCGAACGAGGAACAGTTATTGCGCAATGTGGCTCGTCAGGCTGGCCCGGCCGTCTACGCCGAGCAGCTCACCAGTCAGCTACAGCGCTCCCGCCAGCGATTGGTAACGACCCGTGAAGAGGAACGCCGCCGCCTGCGCCGCGACTTGCACGATGGTCTTGGCCCTCAACTGGCAACGTTGACCATGAAGGTGACCGCCGCCCAAAATCTGCTGGGAACTGACCGGGACGCGGTAGAAGAACTGCTGGCCGAAGTTAAGGCCGAATCTCAAAACGCCATCAAGGAAATCCGGCGCGTGGTCAGCGGCTTGCGTCCGTCGGCTCTAGACCAGCTTGGCTTACTCTCCGCTTTGCAGGAATTTGTGGCGCGAAACGGGGACGGCCATACGCAAGTTACTGTCCAAGCGCCCAACACGCTGCCCCCGCTGCCGGCAGCAGTGGAGGTTGCCGCTTATCGCATCGCCACCGAAGCTGTGACCAACGCAGTGCGCCACGCGCAGGCCCACCGTTGCACCCTGTGCCTGCAAGTAAATGAAACCCTGCATCTTGAGATAAGTGACGATGGCCGTGGCTTACCGCTTAATTTTGAGCCCGGCGTGGGTCTTTCATCTATGCGCGAAAGGGCGCTAGAGCTGGGCGGTAGCTTTGAAATACGTTCCGAGCAGGGACAGGGGACAGTTCTTTCCGTCCGCTTACCCATGGTAGCAAATGAATGAGCAAATGAGTGAAACCATCCGCATCCTGCTTGCCGACGACCATACTCTTTTCCGTGATGGCTTACGGGCGTTATTCGCCTCCGTATCCGACGTCGAAGTGGCCGGTGAAGCTGCCACCGGCGAAGAAGCGATCTCCCTGGCGGAAGAACTGCAGCCGGACGTAATCCTCATGGATATTCAGATGTCAGGACTCAACGGCGTTGAAGCGACGCGCCAGATCGTACAGACGAGCCCGCATATTGGCGTCATCGTCCTCACCATGTTTGAGGACGACGATTCGGTATTCGCCGCTATGCGCGCCGGAGCGCGCGGATACGTGCTGAAGGGGGCAGACCAGGAGGAAATGTTGCGAGCCATTCGGGCCGTTTCACACGGGGAAGCGCTGTTTGGACCGGCCATCGCGACGCAGTTGACCAGGTTCTTCAATGCCACGCAAACACCTGCCGTGAGCGCATTTCCGGACCTCACCGACAGAGAGCGCGAGGTGCTCCAGCTGCTGGCCCAGGGCCTAACCAACCAGGAGATTGCCGCCCGCCTGGTAATAACTGTCAAAACAGTGCGCAACCACCTTTCCAACATCTTCAGCAAGATGCAGGTTACCGATCGGGTTCAGGCCATCATCCGCGCTCGAGATGCCGGAATGGGTTAGGGATATATTAAGATCGGTCGGGAGTCGTGATCCGGTTCGTCAGCTGCTTTCATTACAGTACTATAGTCATGTCCCTCCGGTACACACGTCACAGAGAAGACAGTACCGGTAATTCATGCGCTAGACAGAACCGACACTAACATTAAGGGTACTCTTCCTCTCTTCCAAATCTCCGGACGAGAGATTTTCTTCAGAAGCTCCGGCGCGATAGCGTCGGAGCTTCTCTCGACAAAAATATTTGTATCCCGCTATATATCCACTGCACATTTCGGCCACGGTGTTGTGAGCTAAGATTGTTTTGAACGTGCTCGCACAACACTGAACACTCATCGTCACGGCGACTAACCATGAGACGCCGTTGAAGCCACGCGGGAATAGTCATCAGGAGTAGAGTTATGTTACGACGAATTCTGGTTCCCTTAGACGGATCACAACTGGCCGAAACCGCGCTACCCTATGCTCTGACGTATGCCCAGGCTACCGAAAGCCAGGTAATTCTCGTTCACGTCCTGCCCGCCACAAAAGACGGCGGCAGTGACGCGCAAACGGTTGATCCGCTCGATTGGCGCCTGCGCAAACTGGAAGCGACCATGTACCTGGAGGAGATGTCGGCGCGATTCGTCGATGCGGGCGTGAAAGCCGACTCTGTGCTATTAATGGGTGACGCGGCCGAACGAATTGTAGAGTTCGCGGGTGAAAGAGACGCAGACCTTATTGTTATGAGCAGTCACGGGAAAACGGGCCTTAGTAGCTGGAATGTGAGTAGTGTCGTACAGAAAGTGCTGCTGACCACG
>CAYSMQ010000118.1:1980-4213 GCA_964432035.1 uncultured Ardenticatenaceae bacterium | reverse complement strand
ATCGATGATGGTCATCCCTGCCTACTACGCACGTCATGTGTCCTTTGGCCAACTGCGCTTCCGTCGCATCGTCGTGCCCCTCGATGGCTCTCAGCGCGCCGAATGCGTCGTGCCCAGCGTCAAGGCCTTTGTGCAGGCGTATGACGCCGAAGCCGTTCTCGTTACAGCCGTGGCGCGGCCCGAAATGGTACGGCGCGCGCCGCTTTCGGCTGAAGAGACGGCGCTATCGGATAAAATCGTGGCCCGCAATCGCACTGCAGCGGAGAAATACTTGAGTCAGCTGAAAACGCGCGTTGGTAGTGACGCCTCTACGCACCTTCTGGTCAGCGATGACGTCACCGAAAGCCTGCACGAGTTCGTGCGTCGCCAAAAAGCCGACTTGGTCGTCTTTAGTGCGCATGGGTCTTCGGGCAACCGCAAGCGGCGCTACGGTAGCATTGTCACTAACTTTATTGCCTATGGAAGCGCGCCCTTGCTCATTATCCAGGATATTCCTGCCGAAGAGATCAAGAAAACGGCCGCAGAAGTGGTCGCCGAAGAGAGTGACTACAACGGAATGGGAGCGCGGACAGTCGTAAATGCCCCCGCAGCCGCATAGATCAGAGGATAGCGCCGTCACCAACGAAGTGGAAGAACAAGCGGGGCGCGAAGGGTCGGCGACAAATGGCGAGCCGTCGAGACGACGCCTTTCGCCGGCGCAACTGGCGCAACAGCATAGCATAGCCCCGCGCGCCAAAAAGGACCATACACGCCGCCCTTTCATGGCGCGCCTGCAACAGTACGAAACGCTTCTCCATGAAGCCTATGAGCACTTCGTGCGCATCTCTCAAGGAGAGGTTGTGCAAGCAGTTGGAAGAACTGCCCCCGTCCTTTCCTACGCGGCCGAGTGGTATCTTGACAACTACTACCTCCTGCAACGCGTCAACAATCAAATAGACGAAGATTTCTCTGCCCACTATTATGGAGAACTGCCCAAACTGCAGGCTGCCGGTCCCATGGAAGGCACTCCTCGCGTCTTCGACATTGCCCGTCACCTTGTGGCCCAGGGCGCCTGTGAGGTAGACGAGCGACGTATCCGTCGCTTCCTGGACGAGTACCAGGTGGTCAGCCCGTTGCGCATCGGCGAGCTGTGGGCGCTGCCCATCATGCTGCGCATCGTCCTCCTCGAATATGTCATTCAGTCGGCAGACTCGACCGCCGGTGGCAATGCGCTGCAGGCAGTAAACGGCAATCAACCGCCGTTAATCGCCCTGCCGGGCGAAGATCTCATCGCAACTTGTATCCCCAGCCTGCGCGCCCTGTCGTACCTCGACTGGAAAACCTTCGTCGAGAGCGTCAGTTACGTCGACCGCGTCATGGGTCAGGATCCGGCTCAGGTTTACGATCGTATGGACTTCGAGACCCGCGATCGCTACCGTAAAGCGGTAGAAGAGTTGGCGCTGAACGCCAACGCAGAAGAAACGGCGGTAGCGCAGAAGGTGGTGCGCATGGCAGTGGGCGAAGCCGCCGGACGCCGCTTCGCTAACAAAGGACGGCAGACCGCGGTCGATGCTCGCTACTCCCACGTGGGCTACTATCTCGTCGACAAAGGTCGAGAGCGGCTGGAACAGGAGCTAGACTACCGTCCGCCCATCGCTGCCCGGCTCAAAGCGGCGCTGAAGGCGCATCCCACCTTACTCTATACCGGAAGCATCTCTGCCGGCGTCCTCGCCATCCTTCTCCTGGCCCTTGCCTACCTGAACAGCGTCGCCGCCACCGTGCCGCTTACCGTGCTCGCGCTTCTGCTGTTGCTCGTTCCCAGCGCGACCGTCGTGACCAGCATCGTCAACTGGCTGGTTACACAGCTTGTATCGCCGCACGTCTTGCCCAAGCTAGATTTCTCTGAAGGCGGCATTCCGCCGGCGCACGGCACAGCCGTCGTCATTCCGTCGATGCTCAGCGACGAGGAAGAGGTGCAGTCCCTGCTGCGCCAGCTGGAGGGCCACTACCTGCGCAATCCGGAGTCCAACTTATGTTTCGCGCTGCTGACCGATTTCGTCGACGCGCAGGAAGAAGAGACGCCTGCCGATCAACCACTGTTGGACGCCGCGCGCGAGGGAATCGAGGCCCTTAACCGCGCCTACCCGCACTCTCCCTTCTATCTATTTCACCGCCGTCGCCTGTGGAACGAGCGCGAGAAGGCCTGGATGGGGTGGGAGCGCAAGCGCGGCAAGTTACACGAGTTCGACCGCCT
>CAYSMQ010000118.1:0-1970 GCA_964432035.1 uncultured Ardenticatenaceae bacterium | reverse complement strand
GTTTGACGTGCAGGTGGGTGACCTTTCTCGTCTGCAGGGCGTTCAGTACGTCATCACCCTGGACACAGACACCATCCTGCCCCGCGACGGCGCCGCCACGCTCGTCGGCGCCATGGCCCACCCGCTCAACCGGGCGCAATTCGATCCCGACACGGGCGAGGTGGTTGCCGGCTACACCATCCTGCAGCCGCGCACAGAAATTCAGCCCGATTGGTCCAGACAATCCCTCTTCACCCGCGTTTTTGCCGGCGATAGCGGTCTGGACCTCTACAGCCAGGCCGTGTCCAACGTCTACCAGGACCTCTTCGGCGAAGGCATCTATGTGGGCAAGGGCATCTACGACGTAGACGCCTTTGAGCGCAGCCTGGAGGGGCGCATTCCCGAAAACAGCCTGCTCAGCCACGACCTTTTCGAAGGCATTCACGGTCGCGCCGGGCTGATCAGCGACGTAATTTTCTATGAAGATTACCCCTCCCACTATCTGCTGCAGGTGCGCCGCACACACCGTTGGGTGCGCGGGGACTGGCAGCTGCTGCCCTGGCTGTTGCCTTATGTGCCTGCTCAGCCGAATTCGGGATGGCAACGCAACCGGCTATCCCTCATCGATCTCTGGAAAATCGGCGACAATTTACGGCGCAGCCTGCTGTCCCCCTTGCTCCTTCTCTTGCTCATTGCCGGCTGGACGGTCCTGCCCGGTTCAGCCGTCGTCTGGACCCTGGTGGCCATCCTCACGCCCGCCCTGGCCCTGGCGACCGGCGTCATTTCCGCCCTAAGCGGAGCGACGTTTGGCGATGGTAGCTATGACGCCCTCAGGCGCCAGCTGCGCGACAGCACTGTGCGTTGGATGCTCTATATCGCCTTTTTGCCCTACGAAGCCACGCTCAACGCCGACGCCATCATCACCACCCTCGTGCGCCTTTTCATCACCCGCCGCAACCTGCTGCAATGGACCACTGCCTCACATACCTCGCGCATCTTCGGAGACGAGGTGGGTGCCAACCTGGCCTGGCAGAACATGATTTCTGCTTTCCTGGTGTCGGCCATACTGGGCATCGCTCTCTTTTTCATCAATCGGGATGTCTTGGCCGTGGCCTTTCCCCTCCTCTTGCTCTGGTCGCTCTCCCCGGAGCTGGCCTACCTTATCAGCCGGCCCGAAAAGCCCAGGGTAGCCGACGT
Organism: uncultured Ardenticatenaceae bacterium; assembly: GCA_964432035.1. Taxonomy (GTDB): domain Bacteria; phylum Chloroflexota; class Anaerolineae; order Promineifilales; family Promineifilaceae; genus JAAYYY01. Next base: position 794 of record CAYSMQ010000118.1, on the reverse strand, counting down.
CGGCGACGAACAGAGAGCCCGTTTGCGTCGGCTGGCGCGACGGACGTGGTTCTTCTTCGAGCGCTTTGTGGGGCCCGATGACAACTGGCTGCCCCCCGACCATTTCCAGGAAGATCCCAAGGGCATCGTCGCCCACCGCACCTCGCCCACCAACATCGGCCTATACCTGCTGTCGGCCATCTCTGCCCATGACTTTGGCTACATCGATCCCATGGCCCTCATGTTGCGCCTGCGTTCCGCCTTCGACGCCATGCAACACCTCGAGCGCTATCGCGGGCATTTTCTGAATTGGCACGACACCAGCACACTGGCCCCGCTGCCCCCGCGCTACGTGTCCACCGTGGACAGCGGCAATCTCGCCGGCTGCCTGATCGCCTTACAACAGGCGCTCGCCGAGCTGCCGCAAGAGCCCGCCGTGCGCTGGAATCGCTGGCAAGGCTTTCTGGACACGCTCGATCTTTTCATCGAAGCGCTTTCTGATGGCGCGCCGGCGGAGGATGTGGAGGCTTATAAGGCGACGCTGGCGAACCTTGAGGAGCAGCTGGAGGCTGCGCGCGATAGGCCCGCGCGCTGGCCGCAGTTGCTGGACGAGGCATCCGAGGTCTGGCTACCGCAGATGGAGCGGCGGTTGATTCGGATTGTGGAGGAGGCGCGGGGAGGGGCGGTTAAAGACAGAAATCGGATTTCTCCTGATACGCTCCACGACTGGCGGCTGTTTATTGAGCGCGCTGCCGATCACATCCAGAACATGAAGCGTGAGCAGGAGTTGTTGGCGCCCTGGCTGGGCCCACTCT
>CAYSMQ010000117.1:0-12046 GCA_964432035.1 uncultured Ardenticatenaceae bacterium | reverse complement strand
GTTGAAAGGACAAAAGTTCAACGGTCGCTCCATCAAGGTTAGCTACGCGCGGTCGGACAAGACGGCGCCGGGTAACCACCCTGGAAGTAACATGCACTTGCGCACGAGTCGGGGCCACTTTGGTGGGCGAGACGAGTTCGGCGGAAACGGCCGAGGCAAGCGTGGGAAGAGCCAGAAACGCGGCAAAAAACGCGGCGGCGTGCGTAACCGGTAACGGTATTCTCCTGTTCCAAAAATCGAATAACGGTAGCGTCTTAGCCTAACACGTCGAGTGAAACAGCCCGCCGGGGCGCTTACCCTTTTGCGCCAGCGCGTTGAAAAGCTCGACGGCCTGGTTCGTCTCTTTGATGTGGTAGGGAATGTTGCGTTGGCTGAGGTGCTCTTCTACCTGCGGCGTTGTTTGCAGCCGCCGCTGCATGCCACGGCTGAGGATGATGACGTCTGGGTCGTGCGCCAGCACCTCTTCCAGGTCGGCCACTTGGATGCCGGGACGATGGTGCGTGCCCGTCAGCGTCCAATCCCACTCAGTCGCGCCCCCGGGCCAGATTTTGCAATCCTTAAAGCTGAGCGTCTGACCGTCGACGCTGACCTCGATTTGTCCCCACGAAATATGCGTAATCGTCGTTTGCCCGTTGCTCATGACTATAGGGTAGCGAAGGGCAGGGCGCCGGGCAAGTCAAGGTATCATCGCCGTCAGGGGCGCAACGTACACAGCGCCTGTCGCACCTCGCCCAGGTGATAGGCCGTGTGGGCGACGACGCCGATGGCGCCGCCGATCTGCCTTTCGTCTGCCCAGGATGCGGTTTCATCAATAAGTTCCAGCGTACGCTCGTAGCTGGCCCGTAGCTCGTCTTGAATGGCCTGCCACTCCTCGGGGGAGACGGCGTCCACGGTGCGCCAGATTTCGTCCCAATCGGCGCGAGGGGTATTGGGATCGCGCACGGAGTTAACGACGACGTCTAGATAGAAGGCGACGTGTTTGACCTGGGCGGCAAGGGTGGCGCACTTGCCGCCGACGGGGATAGAGGCCTCTTCGGCGCTAATGCCGGCAAGCGTCTCAAAGAAGGACGTGCCCTTATCTAGATAGATGCCTTTGACGTCGTCAAAGGTTTCGTCGAGCAGGATGCGTAAGGCGGCCGTGAAGGGGGATATGGTGGTTGAGCACATTTTGGGTTCCTGTAAGAGCCGTACGTCGTCTAAGGTAAGCGTGAGCGCTTTGGCGTAGCTTGAGAAAAGCGCGCTAAAGCGCTCACTACGAACCCTTAGCCGCCGGCAATGGCGCCGAGCACGATGAAAGGCTCGGCGCCGGTGGCGACGGGTTGGGGTAAGGGGGCGTCGGGCGCTTCGTGGGACAGATCCTGGTTGCAGGCAAAATAGCGCAAAAAGGGGCGTCGTTCCTTAGTGACGTGATCGCGAATGGTGCCGCGCAGCACCGGGTAGCGGGCCTCGAGCGCGTCCAGAACGGCGCGCTGGGTGATAGGTTCCTCTACCTCAAGCTGCACTTCAGCGCCGGTGCCGGCAAGATTGCGCAGGTGAAACGGAAGCCGCACGCGGATCATGGTAAGCTCTGAACCTCGACGGAAAGGATACGGGGAAAATCGCTGGCGATGGCCGTCCAACTGTCGCCGGCATCCTTCGAGGCGTAGACCTGTCCCCCGGTGGTGCCAAAGTAGATGCCGCAGGGATCAAGCGTATCTACGGACATCGCGTCGCGCAGCACGTTGTGATAGACGTTCTCTTGTGGCAGGCCGTTGGTCAGCGCCTCCCACTCGTTGCCGCCGCTGCGACTACGGTAGACGCGTAGCTTGCCCTCGGGCGGGTAATGTTCAGAGTCACTCTTAATAGGAATGACGTAAATTGTTTCCGGTTCGTGCGCGTGTACGTCCACGACGAAGCCAAAGTCCGATGGCAGGTTGCCACTGACCTCGCGCCAGAGGTCGCCGCCGTTGTCGCTGCGCAGCACGTCCCAATGCTTCTGCATGAAGAGTACGTTGGGGCGCGAGGGGTGTAGGGCGATGCGGTGAACGCAATGGCCGATTTCAGCTTCCGGGTCGGGAATGTACTCCGAACGCAGGCCCTGGTTGATAGGTTTCCAGCTCTCGCCGCCGTCGTCGCTGCGGAAGGCGCCCGCCGCCGAAATAGCGATGTAGATGCGGTCAGGGTTGGATGGATCGAGTAGGATGGTGTGCAGGCAGAGACCGCCGGCTCCCGGCTGCCACTCAGGGCCGGTACCGTGATTGCGCAGTCCTGGAAGCTCCTTCCAGGTCTGTCCGCCATCCGTAGAGCGGAACAGGGCCGCATCTTCCACCCCGGCGTAGACCGTATCCGGATCGGTTAGCGACGGCTCGAAGTGCCATACGCGCTTAAATTCCCAGGGATGGTCGCTGCCGTCATACCATTGGTGCGTGCCGGGCTCCCCTTCGTACACAAATTCGTTGCCCACCGTGTTCCAGCTCTTGCCGCCGTCGTCGGAACGGTGCACAACCTGCCCAAACCAATCGCTGGCCTGTGAGGCATAGATGCGGTTAGGATCGGCGGGCGAGCCTTTGAGATGGTATATTTCCCATCCGCCAAAGTGCGGACCGTCGATCTTCCACTCATCCCGCGTTCCGTCGGAAGTGAGGATAAAGGCACCCTTTGCAGTGCCCACGAGTAATCTTACACCGGCCATTGTTTTGTCTCCTTTCACTGAATATCGATCACCATCGACTGGATAAGTACTTAACATCATAATAGAACATATATTCTATCAAGTCAAGGGTTCAATGAGTGAATTAACGGCTTCGCAGAAAGCACTTTCGGCAGCTGTTTCCCTTATCTGGACACTCCCCCATATCTTACTCCATTCTCCCTACTCTCCCGCCTCCAATCCCCAATCTCTAATCTCTGGTCTCCAGTCTCAAAAACCCCATCCCCGGCCATTCAGAGTCACGGCCGGGGGATGGGTCCCGCTATCGCTGCACACTTCGCAGCCATAGCGAATTCAGGAGGAGGACTTTCAAGCCGGTCCTTCGGCGGTCGGACCGACTGTGGTCCACAAAATGGGGGGATTAGACCGCAGCCCCTTGCGCCTCTCTGGCAGTTTCGGCAAGGGCCAAAAGCTGCAATTTGAGGCGAATAAGTAGCGTGCGGAGTTCGTTTTCTTCCTCGGGTGTCAGCGCATCGTCCCACGACGCATAGAATAGGTCGTCTGTTGACGCTTCGACGTCACGGCGAAAGTCGTCTCCGGCAGGCGTGACGGTGTACGCGCTGTCTTGGACCTGCAACCAGCCTCTGTCCACGAGGGTATCGAGCGACTTCTGGTAGGCCGTTTCATCCCATCCGCGGAACGGCAACTTTTCTGCCAGTTCGACGGCGTTTGTGGCCTCGCCGCGCCAGACGAGCGTAAACGCTTCAAGATCGCGTCCGCCAGCGTAATGAGCGGCCCAGGCGCTGGTATGTGCATCGTCGCGAAACGCGTTGAGATCGTCGATGTTCAGGTCGACCTGCGCCAGCGGCGCGTAATCGCGCGGTTGGGCCGTGTTATAGGTCTGATGCAAGCACTCTTTGGATGGCGCGTTGGAGTGTAGCGCCGCTTGAACAAGCTTCGATAATAGCTCATTCAGGCGCGCCATTTCCTCTTCCGACAGCGTCTCGATTTGGCCCAGCGCCTCGTAAAAAACGTCATTGATGGCGTCCACGACCGCCTCGCCGGCAGAAGTGAGCGTATAGGTATCGTCGGCGACGTGCTCCATATACCCCTCTTCTGTTGCTTCATGCAATAGGCCTTTGGCGCGCTGCGGGTTGGCATAGGGGAAACGCGTGAGGTAGCGTTGCAAAGTATACGGCTCTGGTTGAGCTTCGCGCGCCATGCGCAGTTGGCCGAAGACGGCCGGGGTAGAGAGGTGGTCGTTCAGGACGGCGCGCACTCGCGTGTTTACCAGCGGTTGCATAGCGGCGGCGACATCGTTGATAAGCGGCCACATGCGGCGTCGCGCAGCACGTTGCAATTCGTCCCGCGCTTGCTGTAGCAGGTCGTGTAATTGCTCGTGCTCTGCCGCGTTCAGCGTCTGCCAGGGCGCGAAGAACAGCTCGTCGGTGCGCTCCTCGGCCTCTTCGCGCAGCCGGCGGCCTTCTTCTGTGAGTTCGGCGTGGTCGCCGTCGAGGACAACGAGGCCCCTTTGCGCCAGCCGATCAAGGGCCGCACTGTAATCTTCTGCAGAAAGCAAACGCCGTGAGAGTTCCTCAGCCAGTTCGGCGGCGCTGTGCGCCTGATCGCGCCAGATATAGGTCAGCGCTTCCCAGGCGATGCCGTCAAGCCCGCTGGGTCGCCAGGCGGCGATATGTACGTCGTGGAGGTAGTAGTTTAGGTCGGTGATGTACTGGTCTATTTGCGCGGCGAGGCTACCTTCGTCACCCGGGTCGGAGATGCGCCCGGCGTAGAACATTGATTTGTCGGCAGGTTGGCGTTGTTCGGCGCCAAGGACGATGGTTTGCATAAAATCGCGCAGCTGCTTCATGTCGGCGGCGGGCAAGGGCGACACGTCGCTCAATCCCTCGTGCGCCGCGTCGTAAAAGGCGTTGACCAGGTCGCGACCCTTATCAGTCACGCAGTATCCGGCGCCGGCGCCGTTTGCAGGCGTCAGGTAGCCGCCGTCAAGAAAGGGCTGCAGGGCTTCGGTCAGCGCCTTGCGATCGTTGTAGGCATATATGGCCTGTAACTGGTCCACGGTCAGCGGTTGGGGCTCGTTGGCCATAGCGATGACGATAAAGAACCAGTGTGGCGGCGCATCGCGGGTGGCAGCCGCCGTGCGCTGCTGGTACATGGGCACAAAGGCCTGCATCGTTTCCTGGGCCGTGGTCCAGATTGGCGCCAATGCTTGAATATCGGTGAGCTGTCGTTCAGTCATTTTCACCTCGCTATTTGGGTTTTGGCGGAACCGGATCGGACGCCGGTCCGCGCGTGACAAATGGGGCTGAAAGGCCGGCTAAGCGCCTTGGCCGAGTAGAAAGGCCCCGACGGCCTGCAGCGTATCTTCAACGCGGACTTCGTTGAGGCGGTAACACTTGGCGCCCGCGCAGCGACGCTCGCTCAGATAACTGGCTGCGCTGAGCTGCTTCAGGTGACGCGACGTCGCGGACTGACTCAGGTCGAGACGGTCCATGATTTCCTGGGTGCGCATTTCCCCTTCGTCGGCTACGAGCTTGAGGATGCGCAGGCGCGTGTCGTCGGCGAGCGCGTTGAGACGTACCACAATGTCGGCGCGGCTGAGGTCCGGCGCTGTGACCTGCGCGCCGGCTGGCAGGCGGGCGCCAAATATGATGCGCAGCGTGCCTTCGTGCCAGAAGCGACCGAGGTACGGTCCTACGTGTGCGGACGGCACAAAAATGACCTCTTCCGCGCGCTGCAAGATGTCATTCCACTTCAGTTCTTCCAGGTCGCGTCCGGTGACAAAATTGGCCGCTTCCAGGCGGCTCATACCACTGAGATCCACTTCGGCAAAGGCATCCACGGCGCTTTGCAGCATGGGCCTGACGCGTTCCCACTCTTCTTGCAAGTAACGATCCCACATTTGGCGCAGATGCGAAACGAGCAGCTCCTGCAACGCCGGTGGATCACCCATTAATTCATAGGCTCCGGCTTCGATTTCCTCGTCGACGTGCTCCTCAGAAAAAATGCTGTAAAGGAACTCAAGATAACTATCGAAGCTGGAAAGAATGGCGTCACGATCGATGGCGCTATGGGGCTCGCTATCCTCTTGCACCTTCCCATATTTCATTTCTGCCAAATGGACGTAGGCTTCCAGGAGTCGATCGACGATGGTATGCGGCGGCAGCGAAGCCAGGTGATCAACATAGGCCGGAAAGCTGGGCCAACCCTTCTGCGGCTGCACGGTAAAGTAAAAGCCGACGAATATCTCGGTATGGCGCTCACGCTCCTCGTCACTCATAGCTTGCAGCGTGTTGTTCACCCAGTCGCCAAGACCAGACAAATGGGGGGACCGTGACAGGATCGCCAGGCTGTTAAAAGCGTTGTGAGCCGGTTCCAGAGCTACTTTGAGCGCGCTGGTTGGGGCGCCAATAATAAGACTTTGCTGAGGTGCAGGCATTTAGACTCTCGCTATTTGCAGTTTACCGGGAATCTCAACTTACCCGGTTTAGCGGGTAATGTGAATATGAGGATAACCGATTTGGGAGGGTTTGTCAACTAAATTGAAAAGCAAATTTTGCTTTACAGGAGGCTGCTAGTACAGTCGCTCGAGGCAGGCGGCGGATTGCCGGCGCTGGCTCTCGTCGCCAATTTCTGTTAGCAGGGTCAGGCTTTGGCGGTAGGCTTTGGCGGCGGCGTCTATATCGCCGCTGCACTCCGCGGCGCGACCCTGGGCGCGGGCGGCAAGCGCCATCAGCCGCCGCTCGTGGCGCTTAGTTGCCAGATCGTAAGCGCGAGTTGCCAGTGTAGTGGCGCTCTGTCCGTCTCCTATCTGGGCCAACACGAGCGCCAGCGAAGTGTCGGCGCGCACCATATCGCGCCAATCGTCCTTTTCATGCGCCAGTTTTGAGGCCCTTTGTAGGTTGGCGAGGGCCTGCGCCAGTTCGCCCGCTTGCCGGGCTGCCTCGCCCAGCGCCCAGGTGTAGATGGGTTCGGCCTCCTCTCGCGAATTGACGCGCAAGGCCAGGCGGTAGGCTTCCTCTGCGTGGGCGCGCGCCTGTTGCAGATCTCCGGCGACGAGCGCGGCCTCGGTCCAGGTGCGATAGACAGGGAAGGCGTACTGTGGGCCGTAATCGCCGGCCTGCAACGGCGGCAGAGCCGCAGCGAAGTGGCGATAGGCGACGTCGAAATCGGCGCGGCGTGATGCCAGCTGGCCCAGCTTGTGGTGGCAGAAGGAGATTAGCGCACCGTTCTCCAGGCGTAGGGCCTGGGGCAGGATGCTCGAGAAAGCAGCTTCGGCGCGTTCGTAAGCGTGCAGGTTTAGATCCGCTTCGGCGATGCGCGAGCGCAGGACGACCGCTAGCCAGGCCGCGTATTGCTCGTCACCCGTTCCCTCGCCCAGCGCCTGCAAGAGTTGCCGGCAAATGACCTTCCAGGTTTCCAACTGGCCCTCGTGCGCAAAATAGAAGATGAGGGCTTCTAGCAAGGTGACGAGACGGCGCTCGGAAAAGTCGTGGCGGCGGGCCAACCAGAGCGCGGCGGCGACGACTTGCTCCCGCTGCTCGACCATTACCTGCTTCAACTCCTGGTAGCGGCTCTCCATGTTGGTCCCCTTTCCTTCGATAGCGGGCAGCTGGGTAACATAGTCGACCAGGCGGCGGGCGGTTTCGAACGCCTCGCCAGGATGCGCTTCCATTTTCTGGGACAAGAAGCGGTGGATGAGTGGGTGAAATGTGAATCGGCCCGGCCTGTCTTGGGAGAGTAGAGAATGATCGGAGAGCACCGATAATTGGGCAGGGAGAACGCGCGCAACGGCGTGGGCAGCCGCACTGTTAAAAGGGCCGGCAAAGACGGAGAGTCTTCGCGCGGCGACCTGGTTTTCCGCGGAGAGCAGGTCCCAGGAGTGGGCGAAGACGGCTTGTAGGTTTTGATGGCGGCGAGGCCGGTCGGGAAAGTGACCAAACTGCCAGTCGAGTCGCTCACGGACATGAGCGGCAATTTCGACGCAGGAGAGATGGCTCGCGCCTGCTGCAGCCAGTTCCAGACCCAGGGGCAACCCGTCCAGCAGACGGCAGAGGCGTGCGATAGCGAGCATTTCAGATGCGTCCGGGCTGAAGCGCACGTTGACGGCGGCGGCGCGCGCGCAGAAGAGGCGCACGGCGGGGAACTGCTCTGCATTTTCCTGGGAGGTCGGTGTCGTTTCAGGGGGCGCGGCGAGTCCGGCAAGCGGCAATAGTTGTTCGCCTTGCAGGCCCAGGCGGGCGCGCGAGGTAACGATGATCCGCACGCCGGGCGCGTCGCGGATGATGTGCGCCAGCCAGCGCCGGGTGCGGTTCGTGAGTAAATGCTCGACGTTGTCAAGCGCCAACAACATCTCACGCGCACGCAAGGTGGCGAGAACCTGCTCATCGGGCTCGGTCTGACCGTGGAAAGTGAGCCCGATGTGCTGAGCCACGGTGGTGGGTAGGAATGCGGGAGAAGATAGATCGGCCAATGGAATGAAGTAGACGCCGTCCATAAAGCGCCCGGGAGTTTCTGCTGCCTGCCGGATTGCTTCAATCAGGAGTCGCGTCTTGCCGGCGCCGCCCGGGCCAAGAATCGTGATAAGGCGGTCTTGCGGGTTAGCAAGCATGGCGGTCAACTTTGCCAGCTCTTCCTCGCGACCAATAAACGTTGTTGGCGGTGTGGGCGCCGTGCAGGGGGGTGGAAAGGAAGAGGCGCGAATTCGATTATATAGGGCGGTGGTCGCCGCATCCGGCTCGACGGAGAGTTCCTGTGCGAGGAGCTGTCGGGCCTCGTCGTATATTTTTAAGGCCGCGTTCCGTTGTCCGCTGCGCCACAAGAGTTCCATCATCTGCCGCTGGGCCAGGTCGTCCAGCGGGTTCATGTGCAGGAGACGCTGCGCATAAGGCAACGCTTCGTGATACTGCGCGGCGGCGAGGAAGTGGTCGTTCAGGCGCTGCAAGGTGGCGATTGCCAGCTGGTGTAGTTCTTCTCGAATAAGCAACGTCCAGGCCTGGAAGCCCTGGGATTCGGGTAGCGAAAATCCGGATAGGAAGTCGCCGTGGTAGAGGGTGAGTAGAGATTGGAGATTGGGGACTGGAGACTGGAGATTGGGGATTGGGGATTGGAGATTAGGTTGGCGGCGGAAGGTGGTGGCGTCGATCCAGTGCGGGGCGTGGTGGTTGAACGCGACGGTATGGCGGGTGATGATGAGGTACTCGTCGAGCTGGCGACGTAGGAGGGCCAGAACGGTGCGCAAATTGGAGAGCGCTTGTTTCTGTGGGCGCTCGTCCCAAAACATATCGGCCAACACCTGACGCGAGAAGGTCTTGCGGTGCATCGCCAGATAGATGAGCAAAGCCTCTGCCGTGCGGGAGCGAAACGGCCCGAGAGGACGCTCGTCTAGTGCAATAGAAACGGCGCCGAGCAGGTGAAATCTCAATTCGGCTGTCATGATGCAATTTTGAACCGGGAACAGGTGCGTGTCAATGGGACTGTAGGCGCTTTGTAAGCGTTAGAGGGCTATGATCAAGAGGACCGATGGCGGCTACCTTTGGCCGCCGGGCGGTTGAAAATCCAGTAATAAGTGGAGGGAACAATGCAGAACACATCAAGTAGTCTGGGGCCGTTGCAGGCTGAGTACAAAGTACATGCGGCGAAGAACCGCGCGAATTTGTTGTTTGGCCGGCTGTTCGTCGTGGCAGGGCCGGCAATATTGTTGTTTAGCGGCTACCGTGCGTTCACGGGCAGCGGAGATGGGCTCAATTACATTTGCGGGGGCCTTGGATTGCTTCTTCTTCTCGGCGGCGTCTACGCTTTGTGGGAACAGGGCCGTGACCGCAGTCTGCGCGTCGGCGTGCACCACGATGGCTTCATATACACGCGCAGCGGAAAGACCGACGTGGTGCGCTGGGATGAGATTGAGGAAGCGCGCATGCAGATCTTGTCCATCGGAACGCGCGGCGGGCAGGGCAAGATGGACACGGTCTACGCCTACGAGATCCGGCGACAGGGCGGCCCAGAGCTGAAGTTCCGCTTCAACAAGAATTCTATCCGCAACATCGACGCGCTGAGCGCAGCTATCCAGCAGGAAGTAACGCGGCGCCATCTACCCCGCGCGATGCAAACGCTGGCCCAAGGTAAACCGGTACAGTTTGGCAAGTTGAGCGTGGACAATCAGGGTATCGGCAATGGCAAGGAGACGGTGTCGTGGGATGACGTTGAGGACGTTCAGGTAAATAACGGCGCTATCAATATTCGCAAGAAGGGCAAATGGCTGAACTGGTCCAATGTATCGGTCGGCGAGACCCCCAACGTTTTTGTTTTTCTGGCGCTCGTTGATGGCGTGATGAAACAGCGGCCCGACCTGTCGATGCGCCTAAACGTCTAAGGCGCTGCCTTGGCGCCTGGCGCACACATTCCAACTTTCATCAAATTGGGAGATTGAACAATGAACAGCTTCGGGTCTCGCTTTTGGCGTCGATCGCCTGTGTTTTTCTTGTGCTTGTTGTTGGGAGCGATTGTGACGGCGAGCGTGTTGGCCTTCGCGCAGGGTGGGGGCGCCGACCCTTTCGTCTACCTTCCTATGATCAGGAATGGGGGAGCGAATACTGAAGAGGAAATTCTGGAGAATGGCAGTGTGGTGAGCGGGCCGGGCGGCGTGGGCATCGGCGCGCTGACGGATACGTTAGATGCACCGGCGACGGTGTGGATATCGCGCTCTGGCGCGCCGCCGGTGGAGTTGCCGGTGCAGGCGCAGGCCGTGGGCCAGTTCTATGAGATAGGGGCAGGCGAAGATGTCTATGTGGCGCCGGAGCGGCCCTTCATCCTGGCCTTTCCGGTAGCGCCGGGCACGGTGACGGACACATTGGCGCTGGCTGTTCTGACTGCGGGTGAAGCGGTACATGACGCAGACCCCAACGTGCAGGCCTGGTCATTGCTGGAGGGAATGTTTGACGCCGAACAGAATCTGTTCCTGACCACAATCGCCGGCCTGCACGAGCAGGGAAATTCCTTTGTGTTGGTCGCCCATCCCGACTTCAATTCGCCGCCAAACGGTGCGCCGGCGCCGGCGAGCGTTGGCGCACCGTTTGATTTGTTTAACGTCAGGTGCCAGCATTTCGTTCCAGCCAGTGGCTGTACGGCGACGATAGAAAGCGACGTGGAGACCACGCTTGAGCTGATCTACACGCGTATCCACGAGGACCTGGGATTCTTTGAACCACGGCTAAGTTATTTGGACGAAACGCTGCATTACAATCCAAATTCCCTGAGCTCGCTGGGGTATACGGTTTACATCCACCCCCACGACTTTGGCCACTGCGCGCGCGCCGCCGGTTATTACGAACCGGCAACCGGGAAGCTGGTCTTATGCATGAATGCGGGATTTGGGCCAGAGCCGGATCATGTGTATACGCTCGTTCACGAATACTTCCACGCCACACAGTTCGCCTACCCTCCAATGCTAGACGATTATCTGAACGGAGACGCGGAGGATTGGATTGTCGAAGGAATGGCCACCGCAGCCGAGAAATCGACCGCCTATGACAATCAGATGGTGCGCTCGGATGTAGGCGGCTGGCTGCAGCTGCACAAGGTGGACATCTCTTTGCTGTTTGGAAATGCCAACAACAGACCGGCGCCAGACCTGGAGCCTTACTTCGCACAGGATTTCTGGGTCTTTTACGGTCTATTAAATGGCATGGGCCTACCCTATCTGCAGGACGTTCTGGTACAGGGCGCCAAGGCAGAGGACGTAGTGATGACCCTGGGCGACGGTAACTTCCTGCCTGTATATTGGGAGTGGGCTAAGAACCAGGTGATGGAAAAGGCCTATAACTTCGACGGTGTATTGCAAAGCCCATGTTTCGTCGAAGAGCAGGTGGTGCAGGAGTTCGAGATATTCGAGCATCAGTGGACGGACAAGCTGTATCATGAGGTGACCGTCGGCCCGCTGACGACGATGGTTGTCAAGTTGACGTTTTCACACATCCACCGTCACGCTTACGGCTGGGTCTTTGCTACCAACCCCGACCAGCGACCGGACGCCGAACTGGCGCTGTCGTACAAGTTCTACGAGGACGGTGAGTCCGGCTGCGAAGCGGTGCCTGAGGGTCCACGAGAATGGCCGGAAGGCGAAGGGGTGATGCCGGGCAAGGTCTATTACGTCGTAATCAGCAACACGGACTATGACGCGGCGTACGATTACACCATTACCTTTGAGCTGGCGCTTCCCGACTGACGGTAACGAATGGCGGGGCCGGTGGAAAGACCCGACAGGTGTCAAAAGACCTGTTGGGTCTACGCCTTTTGGTGGAACGAGTTTTCCTTCTAAATGCGGACGCGGGCCCACAAGCTCCCAATTATCCTTTATACTATAGATATTGGAGCGGATTGAATGCATCTTGCATTCTA
>CAYSMQ010000116.1:0-12082 GCA_964432035.1 uncultured Ardenticatenaceae bacterium | reverse complement strand
CGCGCGCCGAGCTCCTCGACTATCTGACCAACAAAGAGATGCTCCTGGTGATTGACAACTTCGAACAGCTTGTGGACGAGCGGGACTTACTATCCCAGCTACTTGCACACGCGCCGGCGCTGAAACTGCTGGTTACTTCACGCGTACGCCTTAATCTTAAAGACGAAACGACCGTCGAGCTGCAAGGGTTAGCTGTTCCCGACCACGATGGGACGCAGGACATTGAGCAATACGGTGCAGTGAAGTTGTTCAAGGAAAAAGCCCGAGAAGTACAGCCTCAGTTCGAACTCTCTCCTGAGGCGCGCGCTTCTGTGATGCAGCTCTGCCGCATTCTCTCCGGCATGCCTTTGGGCATCGAATTGGCGGCCTCCTGGTCGCGCCTGCTCACACCACAAGAGACGCTGGCCCGCATACGGCAGAGCCTCGACTTTCTGGAGTCGCCGGCCTCAGACGCGCCAGACCGTCACCGCAGCATGCGCGCCTCCTTCGAGCACTCCTGGGCGCTCCTGAGCGACGAAGAGCAAGACGCGCTGATGAAGCTGTCGATATGCCGTGGCGGGTTGACCGTTGAGGCGGCGCAGGAAATCACCGGCGCTTCGCTACACACGCTGTCCTCCCTCGTCGACCACTCGCTACTGTGGCACGATGTGCCTGCCGAACGGCTGAATTTGCACCAACTACTCCGCCAGTTCGCCGGCGACAGACTAACTCAGACCAATAAAGTCGATGCCCTACGCAGGATCCACAGCGCCTACTACATCGACCTGCTGTGCCGCCTGGGAGAAGACGTGAACGGAGGCAAGCAGCAACTGGCGGCCCTGGAAACAATTGATGCAGACATCGACAATATCCGTTTAGCCTGGCGCCGGGCTATCGAGAATCAGGCCTATGACCGCCTACAAAAAGCCGTTGCCGTCCTCGCCCAGGCCTTCCGTTACAGCAGTCGCGCCGAAGAAGGGGAGCGATTATTCGGCCAGGCAGCAGATCTCCTCAGAAGCCGCACAGATGAAGATAGTGTGCGCCTGCGGGGCCAGATCATGGCCCGCCAGGCCGACTTTGCCAGAGAGCTCCTCCGTTATGAGAAAGCATTCGATCTTGTGGAGCGTAGCCTACAGACGGCGCGTCGCGCGAAGGCACAGGCTGAGATCGCCTTCTGCCTGCGGGTAAGGGGACGATGCCTGTTCGAAATCGGCAAAGTTCGCCAGGCGAAGCCGGTGCTCGAAGAGTCCCTGGAAACTGCTGCCAAATCCGGCGCCCGGCAGACCCAAATACGCGCCCTGATCGGCTTGCACGGCATTGCTATGTTAGAAGGCGAGCACGTCGAGGCCGCTCATCTCGCGCGGCGCCAGCTTGCTCTATGTCAGAAAACGGGCGATAAATTCAGCTTATACATCGTCATCTTTCGACTGGGCGCCAACAAATGCTTCGGCGGCGACTATGAAGAGGGCAGGCGCTATTTAGAAGAAAGTTTATCCCTAGGGCGGCAGCTCGACGATCCGGCCCGTATCAGCGAGTCTCAGGGCGCCTTGGCGCTCTACGCAACCCGTATGGAAGGAGCGTATGACGAAGCGCGTGCATTGGCCGAACAGAGTCTGGCCCTTGCCAGAAGCATCAACGATCCCGGTTGTATCACCAGAGCTCTGATCGCGCTCGGCGACGTCGCCTGTTGGCAAGAACGGTATGACGAGGTGCTGCGCCGGGCAGAAGAGAGCCTTCAGATAACGAAGCACAGAGGCGAAAGTGAACTGATGCATTTCGGCCGCAATGTATTATCTCTAGCATTGTGTGGTCTTGGCGCTCACGAGGACGCCAAGAGCGAAATCTGTGCGGCGCTGCAGCTTACCCGCTTCCATACGCCAAGAGTTCTGCTGTTGTTCCATCTGGCAAGCATGGCGCTGGTTCTGACTCAGGAAGGAGACGATGAACGTGCCATAGAACTCTATGCGCTGACAGGGTCCTTTCAGGATCGCCTTCCGGCCTGGCAAAGCAAACTTACCCTCCACGTGAACGCGCGCAAGGCGCTAAAGGCCAAGGTCCCCGCAGACACCTTTGACCGTGCCTGGAAGCGGGGAGAAGAGCGCGACCTGGCCGAAACGGTAACGAGTGTGCTGTCGAACTATTGCGCGTAACGTCTTACATGTAGCGCCCTCGTGTTGCAAGGCATCGTTTCCGATCGCTCAGACCAATTGACATTCTGCCTCAAACTACGTTAAGCTTTTCTTGTGTGACTGCAGCCAGGGCAGGCTGCCTGCCAGAGCAAACGATTAGTGCAAAAGGATATTAAGGTGTCCGATACGGAAGAAAGCAAAAACAAAGACCAGCACATTGACGTAGATAGCGGCGCCGCCGCCAGCGGCGAAGGCGCCAAAGCGACCGGCGAGCGTGGCGTGCAGGTCGGCGGCGACGTCGACGGTCCCATCAACACCGGCGACCAGAAGACTGACACCGGCGGCGGCGCCTACGTCGGCGGCGACGCTACGGCCGGTCGCGATTTTGTCGGCCGCGACAAGATCGATTACGGCGCCGGGCTATCAGGGCCGGAGCTCGCCAAACTCTTCGCTCCCCTCATGTCCGCCGCCCAGGAAGCGCCGCCCGAGAATCGCGACGAAGCTGTCGAAACCGTCGAAGCTATCCAGGAAGAAGCCGCCAAGGGACGGGAAGCCGACGACTCGCGCCTGGCAAAGCTCCTCGACGACCTCGCAGAGCTGGCCCCCGGCGCCGTCAGCGCCGCCGTCTCCACCTTCGCCACGCCCATCCTTGCCGGCCTCGCCGGGCCCGTCACGAAGTTCGTCCTCGACCGCTTCAGGAGTAAAAAGTAGCCGCGGATTCTAACCACATCCGCACTTGCGCCAACGCTTCCTCCTGCGCTGCCGTCGGCGATTCTGCCCGCTGCGGCCAATGTTCCGCGTCCCGCCGCGCCAGCTTAATATCGGCCGCATTCGCCCCGTCCAGCCCTGCTTCATAGCGGCGCAACCCTTCCGCTACCTGTCCCGCCAGCACGTACGCCAGCCCCACGTTGAAGAGCCGCAGATTATCATCCTCACGCTCCAAGGCCGCTTCGTAGCGCACGATGGCCTCCTCATACGCGCCCTCTGCCATAGACACTTCCGCCCAACAATCTTCGTTGACCACATCGTCCGGCGCCAGGGCCTCTGCCCGCTCGCAATCGGCCCGCGCGCCATCAACGTCGCCCGCGTGTGCTCGCGCCGACGCCCGCAGCTGCCGGGCAAAGACCTGTTCATTGTCCAGGGCTATAACCTTCGTGGCGTCAGCCGCCGCCGCTTCATACTGTCCCAGAAAATAGTGCGCTTGCGCCCGGCACAAGTACACGTCCAAGGGCGCACTCCCCTCCTCGTTCCGCGCCGACAGATCGGGAAGCGCCTCCTCGTGCCGTCCTAACTCAAAATAGCATATCCCTCGCAGCCAGGTGGCAAAAATGCCATAGCCCCGCGCCAGCGCTTCTGTGCAATCGGCCACCGCCCCGGCCCGATCGTCAAGGTTGACGCGCGCCTGCGCCCGGTTTATGAACACGTCCGCTTCGTCATCTCCGCTCTCGATGGCCTGCGTCAGATCGGCCTCGGCCCCCGTAAAATCGCCCAGGTGCAACCGCGCGCTGCCGCGTCCGGAATAAGCGACAGGGATGTCCAGCCCGTGCTCGATGGCCTGACTAAAGGCCCTCTCCGCCTCCTCGTACTCCTTCAGGGCGTTCGTTGCCAGCGCTCGACCATAGTAAGTGAGCGGCGCATCGAACCCTCGCTCGAGCGCCGCCGCCAGGTCCTCGCTCGCCCCTTTCGCCTCTCCCTGACGCAGACGCGCCCAGCCGCGTAGATGATAGAGGCGATCTTCCTCCTGCGATAGCCCGCGCGCCAGCGCTCTGCTGGCATCCCGCTCCGCCCCGGCGTACTGGCCGATCTCCAGCCGCGCCGCGCTACGCTCCAGGAATACCAATGCATCGTCAAGGCCGCGGGCCAGCGCCTCCGTGTAATCCGCCGCGGCCTGCGCGTACTGTTCCAGGTTGAAGCGGGCGGCGGCGCGACCATAATAAGTCCGCGCGTCGTCGATGCCGCGCGTCACTGCCGCCGTGAAGTCCGCTTCCGCCGCCTTGTAACGGCCCAGCTGGAACCGGCTCCAGCCACGCAGAGCGTAGAGGGGCGCCGGCTCATAGCCGCCTTCCACCGCCCGCGTCAGATCGGCCTCCGCCTCCATAAACAATCCCCGATCGTGCCGTACCGTGCCGCGCATAAAGTAGAACACCGCTTTGGATTCAGCATGCGCCATAGCCTCCGTAAACGCCGCTTCTGCCGCCTCCAGCCGGTCCAAGGCCACGTATGCCCGGCCTAAATTGTATTGCACCACTGTGGGGTCGGCGCCAAGCTTTGCCGCCTCGCGAAAGTCATCTGCAGCCGCTTCAAACTGCTCGGCATCAAAGCGCACCGCGCCGCGGGCCAGGTAGGGCTGGCCCGCCAATTGCGCCAGCGCCGTAAATGGCAGCGTCTGCTGCGCCAGCTGTTCTTCCACCAGACGGGCCCAAAAACGGGCCACGCCTGCCAGCGTCTCCGCCGGCGTGTCCGGCGGCAGCTCACCACCGGGCAATGCCGCCGTCAGCCTGTGCATCCACTCCGGATGTGCCATCAACAACGCTTCCAACGTCGTCTCCTCATCCGCCTCCGCCAGCGCCCGCGCCAAACGCTGCAGTACGTCTATATAGTCGTCCTCTTGCCAGCGGGCGATACATTTGCTCAGGTCCTCCTCTGCGCCCGCCAGATTGCCCTGCTGGTAGCGAGCGATGCCCCGCAGATAGTAGATAAAAGCGTTGCCCACCTCCCTCAGCACTTGCGTGAAATCCGCCTCTGCCTCTTCTAGATCGCCCGTCCTCCAATGCAGCCAACCACGCGCGAAGTAAGCCCCCGGCTGCTCGAAACCTGCTGCGATGGCCCGGTCGTAGTCGGCCAATGCTGCCGCTGCGTCCTCCTTAGCGTACTGCGCCAGCCCCCGCAAGTAATAAAGTTCTCCATCTTCTCCCAGCCGCGCCAAAGCCTCGCTCAGGTCCTCTACCGCGTCCCCAAACGACTGCCGGAACAGACGAGCCAGCCCTCGCCCCTTATAGGCCAGCGCTTCGCCACCGGAAATGGCCACGTCAAAATCGCCCGTCGCCGCCTCATACTGTCCCAGCATAAAGCGCGTCAGCCCGCGCATCAGAGCCGCGCTCGCCGGCCGGTATTCCGCTTCCAGTGCAGTCGTAAAATCCTCGTCCGCTCCCTCATAACGATCCTGTCGCGCCCGCGCCAGCCCACGCTCGTAGGCTGCAGGGCCGTGACCTGGCGCTCGTGCCAGCGCCGCCGACGCCGCAAGTTCCGCGTCCGCGTGCTCTCCCATCACGTTCAGCGTGTCCGCCAGCGTCGCCAGATCATCCGCCGCGGCCTCGTCCAGGTTCACCAGCGTCTGCGTCAGCGCCTGCCAATCCTGCATCAGCTGTGGCAACGCCTTGCCCACGCTTTCCAGGCTCACCTCAATCTGTTCTTCCACAAACGGCGCCAACCTATCCCCCTCCGCCCGCAGCAGGCCCCGCGCTACCAACGCCTGCACCGTCTCCGCCACCGCCTGCCCCCCGCGCGCCCGGCTCACGGCGCTCACGTACGCCGATCGCGCCGGCAGTCCCGCCGCGCGCAAGAGATGCACAGCCTCATATACCGCGTCGACGCCCGCATAGCGCTGCCGCGTATCGTCAAAGCTCTCCTGCCACGTGCCGCGCCACGTGTTGTGCCAGCGCGCCGCCGTCAATGCTTCCCCCGCCAGCGCCGCCTGGTTCACATTTGCCACCATCGTTTTCGGTGTGCCATCACTATCTGCCGCCAGGGCCGCCGCCTCGTCCTGCGCCAGCGCTATTCCCGCCACCTCCGCCGCGTCTCGCAGAATAGTCTCCAACGTCTCTCGCGGCAGTTCCGCTAGTTCCAGCACGCTAACAGTAGGCCATGTCCTCGCCAGCGTCGCTGCACCCTCCGGCGCCGTCGCCAGCAACAATACGTCCACCTCTGGATCCTGCTCGAAGAAGCGCAGGCAGGCCTTCAGCCGCTCCATATATGATTTCTCTCCCGCCCCGGCGCGCGCGTGTCTTTGCACGTCGTCGACCACGCATAACAACTTGCGGTCCGGCAGCACGCCCGCCGGTGCTGCCATCTTGCGGCAATTATCCAGCCGCGCCACACACACCGTCCAACCCTCTGCGCACAGCCGTCGCGCCCACTCTGCCGCCCGCCGCGTCCGGCCCAACCCGCTGCGCCCGCGCAGCAGCCAAACCCGCCCGGTCCCGGGCGTCGTCTCATCCTCGTCGACCGCCTGATACGGCACCTCATAGGGCCGTACCGGGAGCTGCCGCTCCGCTTCAAACAGCACCGCTTGCACGGCCTCCGGCTCGCGCACCACGCGGAAAATCTCCTCGATCTGCGGCCGCTCCGCCTGATTAAATGCCTGCGCCAGCAATGCCTGTAGTGACTGCTGCAACGCCTGATTCTGGATGCCGCCGGCAAGATCGCCCACGTTGATGTCAATGTCGCCCGTAAAGATAGGCCCCGCCACGTCCCCCGCCACGTTCACACCCCGTTCCCCCACCGCCACGCTCTCCCGTCCCAACGCCGCCGCACCCGAGCCCACCCGCGCTCTTACCTCCGCCGCGGTTCCGGCCCCTTCTACCGACTTCGCCGATTGCTCGTTCATTTCTCTAACCTCAACTGGCCTGTTAAGGCTCGATTGTAAACCGGCTGGGTAAGACGCGCTATTTTGCCGCCGCCATCAGCACTCGAGTGGGCTCCCGCCTCCGATCATCTCAGGATAGTCGCATTCTGTACGTTTCGTCGTAGCCACTTCAATCGCCGGTCACCTCTCTAAATACTGCCACTAGCCGCCCTCCAGGTAGGGAATCTCCCCATTCAATCCTTTTCCAACTTGTGCAACCATGTACTTAGCAGGTGCGCCGCCACTTGCAGCATGATGAACAAAAGACAGAAAAAGGAGAACTGATCATGCCTGACTACAGACGAACAATGTCCGCTTCAACCTTGATTGGCGATACAGTCTTCAACTTGGAAAATGAAGAGCTTGGTGAGGTTGAAGAGATTATGCTCGACGTGGAGACGGGCCGCATCGCCTACGTCGTTATTTCACACGGTGGTCTCCTCGGCCTCGGCGACAAGCTTTTCGCCGTCCCCTGGCAAGCGCTCAGCCTGTCTGAAGAAGAACATGCCTTCTACCTCGATGTCGACAAAGAGATGCTAAAGACCGCCCCGGGCTTCGACAAAGACGACTGGCCCGACCACGCCAAGCACGATTGGCTCGTCAGCGTCTACGAATTCTACGGTTACCGCCCCTGGTGGTAACCGACCAAACGGAGCCCAAGTAAAATGTGTCACTACCGGCAAAAGAAAGAAGCCCTGACTACACGTCAGGGCTTCTTAGCTACTGTCCGCCAACACTCATTTACTGATACTGTATGAACGATCTGTGGATCAATTTCATTTTACGCATTCAAGCGCTAACCTGGACCGACTGGCTCGACCTGGTGCTGGTGACGGTTGTGTTTTTTATTCTCGTCAACGCCTTGCAGCGAGCGCAGGCCACGTTCATCCTCCGCGGGCTTGCGCTGATCGGTTTCCTGTTGCTAGTCGGTGGCTTTCTATTACCGCTGCCCACTTTTAGCCTGCTTGTTCGTGGTATTCTAGTTTTTCTGCTCATCGCCATACCCGTCGTCTTCCAGCGTGAATTGCGCCATCTGCTAGAGCACGTCGGACGGCGCATCGGCTTTGCTGCCTCTCCGCGGCGGGAGACTGAGGATCTGCTGCAGCCGCTGGTGCGCGCCGTGGACACGATGGCATCCGAGCGCACCGGCGCGCTTATTGTCTTACAGGGCGAGATGAATTTAGATGACTTGGCCGAGAACGGCGTGGCCATTGGTGGTCGCGTCTCTAGTGAACTTCTGGCATCCATCTTTTTGGCCAAGAATCCCTTACACGATGGCGCGGCGGTCATTAGTGGTCAGACCCTGGTGGCTGCCGCCTGCGTGCTACCCGTTAGCCGCCGCCAAATCAACCACACACGCCGGCTAGGAACGCGTCACCGGGCGGCAGTCGGGCTCAGCGAACGCACCGATGCCCTGGTGTTGGTCGTCAGCGAAGAGACGGGAGACATCTCCATCGCGCAGCACGGCGTCTTGCAGCAAATCGAAGACCAGGCCGAGCTGAGGGAGTGCATCATTGACTTTGCGCGCCGCACGGACAATAGCGCGCCGTCGGATTTCTCGCTGCGCGCCCTGTTCAGTCCGGAAACAGGCAAGCTGCGGCGGGGCCCCGCGCGCCGGTTACGCGACGGCGCCGCGCGCCTCGGCATGGCGACGCTGTTTGCCGTCGGCTTATGGTGGTTCGTGTTAAGCACGTCTGGTTCGCTGCCGGACGTAGAGGTCTCTGATGTGCTCCTGCAAGTAGAGCGCAGCGAGCCGGGTCTGGCAATTGCTAGTGAATTGCCCGAAAGCGTAGATTTGGTGGTGCGCACCACGGCAGCAGCAAGCTCGGCGGTTAACCAAGAAGCCTTTGTAGCCAGAGTTTTGCTGGACGACTTATCTGAGGGTGTACACCGCTTGCCGGTCGAGGTTAGGGCCCGCCTCAACGCCCCTGTTTATATCGTCGACATTGAGCCCGAGACGGTGGAAGTGAATCTGGCGCGCATTGACGAGCGCACGCTACCGATCACTGTCCAGCTGCAAGATAGTGGGCTGGCTGCCATTTATGAAGTTGAGGAAGAGCCACGAGTCGTACCTGAGACTGTAGCCGTGAACGGCCCGCAGCCGCTCACGGAGCAAGTAGCAGAAGTGCGCGCAACCCTGGCGCTCTCCAACACCTTCGGCCTGCTAGAGACGACGCAACCGCTGGTGGCGCTTGATGCAGAAGGCGACGAAGTGCAAGGAGTTACCTTACATCCGGCCGAAGCCGAAATAGCCGTAGACATCGTCCGTCGCAACAACGTGCGCGAGATAGGCGTCGCCATCATTACTAGCGGCGAACCAGCACAAGGGTTCTGGGTAAGCGGTCTGACGGCTCAGCCCTCCACCGTTGTGCTAAGTGGTCCGCAAGGTACACTGGCCACGATAGGCGGCTCCGTGCCCACCGCGGCCCTGGACCTCGCGGGCGCCTCCGGTGACCTTAGCGCCGATCTACCGCTCGAGCTCCCACCAGAGGTAAGCGTACGCACCCTGGAGGGCGAACCGCTGCGCAGTGTGCAGGTAACGGTGCGTATTACAGCGCGCCGCGGCAGCCTCACCTTAGAGCGGCCTGTCGAACTGACGCCACGCGATGCATCGTCTAACCTCACTGTAACCCCGCAAAGGGTAGAGCTGCTCCTGAGCGGCCCAACGGCCACGCTGAGCGAAATACAGGCCGACCCGGACCTCGTGCGCGTTGTTCTCGACGTCAGCGAGGTAGCTCAGGGCGACACTGTTGATCTGATGCCGCAGACCATCGTCCCCGAAGGGATTGGCGTGCAGCTCCTGCCGTCCAGCATTAATGTGAGCAGACCATAAATCCGTGCGGCGCTTCGGCCTGCTGCCTCCACCCAAAAACCAACAGCCCTCGAGCAGATTATGATCTACTCGAGGGCCATCATTCCATCCGGCGCCAGGTGCTAGGCACTTCCAAGCGAAGCCGTGCCTGGCACCTTCAGGACCAGCATTTACTGCGTCGCCTCTGTCGCCGCCTCGATAAACGACTCGATTACCTCGATGCTATCCCACACCGCCTGCGGCGTATCGTCTGTGCTGCCCAGCGCCTCAACCGTCTGTACGTCGCCGTCGCTCTGCGCACTGATCAGGTACAAAAAGCGATCACAGCATAGGTCCTTCGGTAGATAGGTGCGTTCTAGCCCAAAGTAACCGGCCGCTTCCAGGTCCGCCATCAGCTGGTCCACAGCCGCCGGCTCCACCGCAAAGGCCTCCACCGCGGCGCTTTCCACATCGGCCCCGGTGCGGCGCTCCACCGTCCCGTCGCCATACACGCGAATCGTTACGATTTCGCCGGCAATGCCACCGCTGCGCTCATAAAAGAGCACCGCGTCGCCTAGCTCCGGATCCGGCGCTTCGGCCGCAGGGCTGCCCTCGCCGGGCTTGGCAATGCGCACTGTGTCGCCGCTTTGGTCCGTGCGTACCTCGTACACCGTACCCTCATAGCTCAGCATCACCTGCCAGCCCGGCGTGATCACCTGTGCGCAGCTCTCGGCCGGTCCACCCAGGCCCAGGCAAGAGTCGCTCCATTCCATGCGCTCGAAGCCGATCACTTCGATCTCCTCCACAGACGCACTCAGGTCGTCCGCCAACGTCTGCCAAGCGTTAACTACGCTCGCGGGCAGTTCCGTCGCCGGGTCCGCCGTCTCCTGGAAGCGGACGGCCTCGCCGCTCTCGTCCGTGCGCACGTTAAAGACCTGCTCGCCCGCGCGCAGCACCACCAGATAGCCCGGCGTAATCACCGCCGCGCAGCTTTCATCCGGTCCACCCAGCCCTAGGCAAGAGTCACTCCATTCCTCGGCGGACACGCTCACAACTTCAATCTCTCCGGCAGACACGCCCGTCTCCGCGGCGATCTGCTCCAGAGCCGCCTGCACCGCATCCGGCACAGCCTCTCCCATCTCCTCATACGCCGCTTCCACGCGCACGGCGTTCCCTTCCAGGTCCGTGCGCACCACGTAAGACTCGCCGTCCACGTTGAACGTGATAGCGTAGCCCGGCGTTATCGCCGCCAGACACCCCTCATCCGGTTGGCCCAGGCCCAGACAGCCATCGGGCCATTCGGCGTCTTCAATCTTTTCCATCTCCAGCGTCTCGGCGTCCACGCCCAGGAAATCGGCCAGCGCGTCGCGCGCCGCCGGTAGCGCCTCTTCGGCGACCTGTTGTGCTTCAGGCGTTTCCGTGGCTTCCGTTGGCGTCTCACCAGGCGCAGCGCCCGGTTCCGCATCCGGCGCGCCGCCACAGGCCACGAGCGCCAGCGCGCCCACAAGCAGCAAGATAATCATAAAAGTACGTTTAACAGACATCGTTTAGTTCTCCTTTCACATTTTCGCTCTTCTTGCGCCGAGCCCACGTTTCCCGACTCTAAACGCTCCGAGCGCTTTCTATCTATAAGACGCCGGCATAAGCCAAATTGTTCCGCCGGTCGCATTGATCATGATACACGCAACCATTAACATCGGAATATATCTCGCAAAACACGCCCTTTTATCGAGAAGATCCCTGACACCCCCGCACCCCTTGCCCAAGCGCCCCTCGCTTACACAGCAGCACATTCGTCAACAAACAATTCTAGCTCACAACCCGCTCGCAAAAATCGGCCTTTTGTCGGATTTATTACTTCCGTTAACTCATACTCCACACCCAACACACCACACTCCACACTCAGCGTACCCCCAACGTCCCCGACCACGTCTCAAACGCCCGTCCCTTCCGCTCATCGTCGGCAAAAAACGCCAGGTACGTCATCACCTGAAAATTGGCAAACTGCTGATGTTGTCTGCGCCTCACGCGCCCGTATAGCGTCGGTTCATGGATGGCGTGCCACGTGCCCGAATTAAGATACATGCGGTTCACCGGCCGCTCGCCCTCATAGCGCCGCTGTAACGGAATCACCTCATAATGGTGTGTGTGCCCGTAGACGATGTGATCGGCCATGCCCTCCGTGAACGCCTCCTCCTCCAGCGCGTGCTTGGCAAACGAAAAGTTTCCGCCCGGCCCTTTCTCCCAAATCAGCGTCGCCAGCCGCGCAATATCGTCAAAAGGTAGCCGCTTCGTCAGGTGCAACGTCGCCTGCAATAGGTCCACGATGTCCGGACGGAACCGCTTGTCCTTGCTGCGTACAAACGGCGTCTCCAAAAACTCGTCCACCAACTCGTTCCAGATATCCTTCACCTTCTCCGATTCTGCGTCATCCAATCCGCTCCCCTTCAGCAAGCTATCCACCCACAGCGGCACCATGACCGACGGCCGCACGTTGGCCAACTCATTCAGCCCATCCAGGAACGGCCCCGGTAGGTGGTCCATGCGCCAGCGCACCTC
>CAYSMQ010000115.1:3961-12127 GCA_964432035.1 uncultured Ardenticatenaceae bacterium | reverse complement strand
CATGAGCGGCAATATCTGGGAATGGACCAGCAGCCGCTACCACCCACAGGAGCCTCGCTTCCATGTCGTCAAGGGTGGATCCTGGGGCTACAGCGTGCACCACACGCGCTGCAACGTGCGTAGCGCCTGCAGCATTACCATGGAAAGCAGCCGCTACCGCGCCCAGGGTACCGGCTTCCGTGTGGCAATTGTGGAGCAAGCGCTTTGATAGACGTCGTTACCAAGTACGCGCAGCCCGAAGTGCTTTCATTCTGGCGCCAGCTGGGTCGCCAGGGACTGCTGGCTGCCGAGTCGCACATGTTGCAGCTATACGCGCCGCCGCCCGCGCGCATGCTGGATCTAGGCTGTGGCGCGGGGCGAGCCGGCGTGGCGCTGACGCCGCTCGGTTATCACGTCACCGGGCTTGACGTCACGTGGCAGATGATCCGCGCTGCAGCGGATGCCTATGCCGGCGAGGGGCTGGCGCGTGATCTGCTGCAGGGCGACGTGCGCAACCTGCCCTTGCAGGCGGCATCATTTGACGTCGTGCTCGTGCTTATCGCCGCTTTGCAGCACGTTGCCGGTCGGCAAGCGCGCCAACAGGTGTTTGCCGAAGTGGGCCGCGTGTTGCGCCCCGGCGGCACGCTCATTCTGGCCCTGGACAATGTGGCGCCGGCTCTAACCTGCTACGCCTGGTGGGGTTGGCGGCGGCTGACGCGACGGGGACACAACGAGACTACCGATCAGGTGGTGTCACACTCCAACGCCGACGGTTTGCTTGCATCGGGACGCGGTCACACGCCGGCAATGCTGTGGCACGCGCGTGGCTTGCGCCGCACGCTGCGCTGGCGCACATGGACCGCGTTCCTCGACCTGCTGCGCCGCGCCGGTTTCCTTTCCGGCGAGCCGGGCGACACGCAAATCAACCAGGTTAGTCTGCGTCCTACGCCCGGAGACGTCTATTATCACATCTACGCGCACGACGAGTTGGTCGCCGATGCGGCTGCGGGTGACCTGTCGCTATTAGGCTATCATTCTGGACGTGAGCTGGCGGAAGGGCGCGCCTTCGCGCCTCGCGTGCGCCAATTAGATAAGCAAGTTTTATACGCCTTTGAGCGCAAGTGATGAAGCCAGGTACAGCCGAGGAGGCTGCCATGATTGAGCAAACTCCAGCAATTCCCATTGACCAGGTCGGCGTCAAACCACGTGGGCTTACCCCGGGAAATGGGCATGTTAACGACACCATCTTCCTGGTCAACTTCCGCAATCACCGCGACATGTACCCACCGTTTGGCATAATGTACGTCGCCGACGCCTTAATGCAGGTCGGTTTCCAGGTGCGACTTTTCCACGAAACGGCCGAAACACTGGACAGTTTTGTGGCACAGGTGGAACGCGAGCGTCCCTTGTTCGTGGGTTTCAGTACCATCACCGGTCCCCAGCTGCGGCCCACCATCGACGCCTCGCGCCGCGTACACGCGTTGGACGTGCCCGTCGTCTGGGGCGGCGTACACGCCACTATCATGCCGCTGGATGTTCTCGAAGAGGACTATGTCGATTTTGTGGTGGTCAACGAAGGCGAAGAGACGGCGCAAGAGTTCGCGCTGAAGCTGGCGCAGGAAGAGGATCCCGATTGGTCTTCTGTCGCCGGGCTGGCATACAAGCAGGCGAATGGTAGCCCCATCTTTCACCGCGAGCGGCACTTCATCGAAGACCTGGACCAGTACTGGCCCCGCTGGGAGCTATTACCCGACGTCGAGGCCTATCTGATTCAGAGTGGCCCTTACGAGCGCGCCATCCCCGTCTATATCTCGCGAGGCTGCCCGTTCCGTTGCGGGTTCTGCTATAACGAGGTGGTCATGAAACGCACATGGCGCCAGCACTCCGACGAATACATCGTGCGCCAGGTGGAGTGGCTCAAAGAAAACTATGGCATTGACGCCGTGGATTATGCCGACGACTATTTGTTTGGACGCATCAAACCCATGCAGCGTCTGGTGGAAAAGGTGAACATGCCCTGGAGCGGGCAGGTGCGCGTGCAGCTCCTGAAACCGGAGTTTGTGCAGTGGATGAACGAGACCGGTTGCCAGTGGGTCAACATCGGCGCCGAATCGGGCTCGCAGGCCGTGCTGGACAACATCTACAAGGACCAGAAAGCGTGGCAGATCGAGTGGGGCATCCGCAATCTGGTCGAAGGCGCGCCGCACGTGGAAGCGAACCTCTCTTTCATCGTAGGTCTTCCAGGTGAAACGCCGGAACAGATGAAAGTCACGACGGACCTCATCGACACGCTGAGCACGCTCAGTGACAACGTGCGTTGCTCTATCTGTGTCTACATGCCCTATCCCGGCACACCGCTATGGCCCCAGGCGCTGGAGCAGGGATACACGCCGCCGGATAGCCAGGTTGGCTGGTGCGAATTCGATCTCAACCGCGGCAACACGCCGTGGATGGATGACGACATGGCGCGCGTCATGTGCGACATCAGCGACATTCTCTTCGTCGGTCGCTCCCAGGGCCACTGGCTACTGACGCCCTATTACCGGCTCCTGCGCTGGCGCTGGCGCAACCACCATTTCCGCTACTATTGGGAAGGCGCCCTCAAGCGGACGCTGATCAATTCACCACTCAAGCCGCTACTGGCCTGGCTAACGCGTAATCTGGTTAGCTTCAATGAGAATACGCATAAGGGACGGGTTAGTGAAGGAGCGGAGGTGTTGGGGTTGGAGAGTGGGGATTAGGTGCTGGAGGCTGGTTGACTGGGGACTGGAGACTGGGGACTGGGGACTGGAGACTGGTTGATTAGAGATTGGAGACCGGTTATTCGCTTATTAGTTGTTCCAGCAAACCGGGGAGCGTGCTGATGTCAGGGGCGAGGTGGAGGGTGTAGGCTCGGGTGGTTTCGGCCAGGCGGCGTAGGAGTACGAGGTGGGTGGGGATCATTTCTTTGTCCCACTGTTCGATGGCGTGGGGCAGAAGGCGGCGCAGGGTTTCGGGTGGGGTGAGTGCTTGTAAACGGTGTTCGCCGCCCGGGTCGATCTGTGGGAAGCAAATGGCGACGGGTGTGGCGCGCTTCGTCCATATGTCGGGCCACAGCGCTTCGGCGGCGACGGTGATCTTTTGCCCTGTCGGTGCCGTTTCGCCGGTGACCAACGCGCGCGTAGCGGAGAAGCGCTGCATCGTGTCAGGGTAGGCCGCCAGCAACCCTGGATAGCTCAGGATGTCGCCGCTCTCGTCGACGATGGGAGAATCATTGGACAACAAGCGCCAGCCAGATTGTAGGAGGGCCAGGCCCGTTGTCGTTTTGCCGGCGCCCACGTCACCTACAAGCAGCAACGCGCGCCCCTCGCGGGCCGCAGCGAAGGCGTGGAGTAGGAATTTGCCGCGCCGTCGCAAGTGGGGTGATAGGGCAATGGCGATGAGATCTTCCAGGACGCCATAGCTGTCCAGAGCCGCGCGCGCCAGACGGCCCTCGCTGCGTGCGCTCCGTACATCGATTCGCAGCTGTCCGTAGCGCGGAAAGTGGGCTATTGTTTCTTTGCTGTTTACATAATAGTGGAGGAGGTCACCCTGCCGGTATTGTGGCTCGCCTGCCGGCGCTTGTGGCGCCAGCTCGGCCGTGTCCAGGGTTACATTAAGTTGCGCGTCCGCTTGTCCGGGCGGCAGCGAGGCAAAGCTGGCGCGCCAGCGCTTTCCCAGGTCTGCATCATTTGTCTTACCGGCTACCGTGAGGCCGTGCAAATTCCAACGCATGGTCGTCTGGTTCAGGAGAGAACCTCGCTTGCCGTAAGCCCTACGATTTGCGCATCTCGGCGAACTTCTTGCGGAATTTGGCCAGCTTAGGCGCCACGACTACCATGCAGTACGGTTGCGTGGGGTTATTGGCGTAATAATCCTGGTGATAGTCCTCGGCAGCGTAGAATGTGTCCAGGGGCGTCACTTCCGTAACGATAGGCTTGGCGTAAACTTCGTCTTCTTCTAGTTCGGCAATGATTTTCTCGGCGGCCTGTTTCTGTTCTTCATTGTGATAGAAAATGGCCGAGCGGTATTGCGTGCCCACGTCGGCGCCCTGCCGGTTCAGCTGTGTCGGATCGTGGATGGTAAAGAAGATTTCCAGAAGGTCGCGGTAAGTAGCCACGTCGGGATCATACTTGATTTGCACCACTTCGGCGTGACCGGTATTACCCGTGCATACCTGCTCGTAGCTTGGATCGGGCACCTCGCCGCCTGCATAGCCGGACACAACCCGTTTCACACCTTTAAGCTCATCGTATACTGCTTCCAGGCACCAGAAGCAACCGCCCGCCAGTGTGGCAACCGCCGGCTCTTGCCGACCATTCGTCTCTGCGCTCATAGATTGCACCTCTTTTGCTTACAGATTATTGTCGTTACCAGATTTACCAGACGAACTGCAATCGTGACTTTCGTCTGGCGACACTAACTATTATAGTATACTGGAACCGGGCATAGTAATGCGTTAGCATTATTATTTACATTGCCCATAGGAGCGGGTCATTGGACGAAAACACGAAGCTAAGACAGGCGTCAAACGTCACGTTTGAGAACGTCGCCGGCGAAGCGATCTTGATTCACCTGGACAGCGGTACTTACTTCTCGCTTAACAAAGTGGGGACGCAATTTTGGGAGATGCTGGACGGCTCGCAGACGATAGCCGAACAGGCGCGCAGTTTGGCCGAGCAGTATGACGTCGATGCGGCGATGGTTCGCGACGATCTGCTGGAATTGGCGATAGCCATGCAGGAAGAAGACCTTGTGGAGGTTGTCTGAGGGGCGATAAATGGGGATACGCCTGAGACACCTGTGGTTGGCGTTGGCCTCTTTGCCCGGGCTACTAATTAGCCGGCAGCAACGACGCCTCTTGCGAGAGATGCGCGCCCTCGGCGCCCGCTTGCCGCAAATCATGCAACAGCCGTTGCCACAGGCCAGGCAAGCGCTGGCGCCAGGGTCCGCTGAGATCGAACTGAGCGAGAGTGTCGTGCGCCGCCTGGCAGACCTGGCGGCTTTGCTGGCGCGCCGTTCGCCGCTCGGTTTCTGTCTGCGCCGGTCGCTACTCCGTTATCATTTTTTAGGACGCGCGGGCCTGCTGCTGGGCGTCTCCTTTGGCGCCCGTTTCCGTTCCAACGGCGGCGCCGCCGCAGGGGAAACCGAACGCGCCATTGCCGGGCATGCCTGGGTGACCCTTCACGGCGATCCCTACCACGAACGGCAAGAAAACTGGCGCGACTTTCACGTCGTCTACCGGTGGACGCCCGGGGGGAACTGAGATGTGTGGCATTGCCGGTCTGGTGTCTGCAGACGCCTCAAGAGATCAGTTGGTCCGCGCTTCACGTCTGTTGCGTCACCGGGGACCCGACGACGCCGGCTTGCATGTGGGTGCGGGTGTGGCGCTGGCGGCGCGCCGCTTGAGCATCATCGACATCGCCGGAGGGCGCCAACCGCTCTCTAACGAAGATGGCTCCGTGTGGGTGGCTTTTAACGGCGAAATCGTCAACGCGCCTGAGCTGCGCCGCGCCCTCGAATCCGCCGGACATACCTTTCGCACGGAGAGTGATACGGAAGCGATCGTGCACGCCTACGAGGAATGGGGCGATGACGCCGTTGCCCGGTTGCGGGGCATGTTTGCCTTTGGCCTTTGGGATGAAAAGCGACGTCGTTTGCTTCTGGCCCGCGACCGTTTTGGCGTCAAACCTCTTTACTACGCTCAACAGAGCGACCGTTTTGCCTTCGCCTCTGAGCTTGAGGCGCTATTGACCCTGTTGCCGGGCTTGCCGCGCCGGGCCAACCATGTCGCGCTCTGGCGCTTATTTGAGCTTGGCTATATTCCCTCGCCGCTGACGCCCGTCGAAGGCATCGTCCAACTTCCGGCTGCGCACACGCTCTTGCTGGAAGCGGGAGAGGTTACACTTCGCCGCTACTGGCAACTACACTTCCCAACCAGACAGCAGTACCGCTCCATTTCTGCAGCGGAGGCTAACGACCAGTTTGCGCGCCAGCTACAGGAGACCATCGCTGCCTGGCGTCTGAGCGATGTGCCGGTGGGCTCGCTGCTCAGCGGCGGTGTGGATTCTGCTTCCCTGGCAGCGCTTCTGACAGAGCAAAGCGGGTCGGCCATTCATACCTTCAGCATCGGTTTTGCCGCTGCGTCCCACGACGAACGCGCCGAGGCCCGGGCCACAGCCCGGTATCTAGGAAGCAGACATCACGAGCTAATTTTTGAGGAGGACGATTTTGATAAGTTGCCCCGGGTGGTCCGCCGGCTTCAGCGTCCACAATGTTCGGCGACATCAGTGGCGCTCTATGTCCTGTACCAGGCCTGCCAAGAGGCCGGTTTCAAGGTGATCATGATCGGCGAAGGGGCCGACGAATTACTCGGTGGTTATCACTGGTTCGACGGCGACCGGCGCCTGCGTCCGCTACTGTGGGCTCCCCGGTTACTCCGCAATCTCCTTGCCCGCCTGCCCTTACCCGTTTCTGCCGGAGGGCGTCGTGTTCTGGCCCGTGGCAGCGCCGTACCGGCAGCACGCTACGCGTTATGGCAGGAAACTGGGCAGCCGGGACAAAGACGAAGCTTGCTACAGGTGGGCGGCGCGCCACCCATTCACCGCCAGTGGGGCGACGAATACCGGGAGGCGCTGCAAGGCCGTCATCCGCTGAACCAATTCATCTATCTCGACTCCCAGACGCGTATGGTCGATTTCATCAACTTTGAAGTAGATCGCATGAGCATGGCCCATTCTGTGGAAGCGCGCCCGCCTTTTTTGGACCATAAGCTGTGGGAGTTCTGTGCCGGCCTGCCGCCCTCACTCAAACTGACCGCCGGCGGCAACAAGCTGCTATTACGGAACGCAATGGCGGGACATCTGCCGCAAGCCGTACGCGCCCGACAAAAGCGTGGACTGGCGACGCCCCACGCCGACTGGTGGCGGCGCGACCGCTTACCCGCCTGGGCCGAAGAAGCCCTGCACCCCGTTTCCTTGTCCCAAACCGACATCTTCCACACACCAACTGTAAATCGCCTGCGCCAGGAGCACCAGAGAGGCGTTGCCGACCATAGCCGGTTGCTGATGGGGGTGTTGACGACGCAGATTTGGTATGAACTGATGGGGATTAGAGATTAGAGATTGGAGATTCGCCAATCTCCAATCCCCAACCTCTCTACTTATGCTCTTCACCATCGCCACCTACAACCTCCAATTCGGGGGACGGGAACAACAGGAATCTATCTTTCACGTGCTACAGTATGTGGACGCCGATGTCGTTACGCTGACCGAGGCCGACGATCGGGAGGTTGTGAAGACCCTGGCCGAACGGTTGGATATGTACCACGTTTGGGCTGAGGGTAGCGGCGACCGTCACATCGCCACACTCTCGCGCTATCCTGTCGTTTCCTGGCAGATTTATAATCGCCCACCGTTGACACAGGCTGTGCTGGAGACCCGTCTGACTTTGCCCCAGGGTGTGCTTGCCGTCTACGGTGCGCACTTTTTGCCCTTCTTGTTACTCCCCTTTGAGATCCGTCGCTGGCAGGCGGTGGGCCGTTTGTTGCAGATTATCAAAGCGACCAATCCCGGCCCACATTTGATTGCCGGCGATCTAAACGCCATTGCGCCCGGCGATCGTGTCCTGCAACATCGCAATCCCGCCCGTATGCGCCGGGTCATGGCCCTACAGTTGTTTATCATCTTCCGCCTGGCAATCCCCCGCCTGTTGCGCGCCGGTTACGTCGACTGTTTCCGGCATCTGCACCCCGACGACGATGGTTTCACCTGGATGCCCGGCAACCGTACTACACGTTACGATTACATTATGGCCCCCCGCGATCTCGCGGGGGGGTTGCAAGCCTGTCGTGTCGTCGACGAGGCGCCAAACGTGCGCCTCGCCTCCGACCACTTTCCGCTACTGGCTCAATTCCGCTTTACGAAATCCATGCTTCCGTGACCTCGCCCGTCCAGGCGCCGGCGTCGTCCCTTGTATACTCGATGGTGAAGCCGCCACCGCTGAGATAAGCCATGTCAGAGTCGGCGGCGATAGCCCACGTGTTGGACAGTGACACCACTGCCTTTTCGGCAGACTCGGCTTCTAGCTGTTGGAAGCTCAGATATAGAAAATCACCTTCGGCGTCGGCCCGTTGCTGTATTTCTTCAGGCGTCAGCAACGCTAACGTCA
>CAYSMQ010000115.1:0-3861 GCA_964432035.1 uncultured Ardenticatenaceae bacterium | reverse complement strand
TCCGTCTCAATCGGCGCAAGTTCTGTGCAGCCATCGCCTAGCTCGCCGTCAATCTGCACGCTCGCCTGCAGGGGGAACGATTCCATCATGCGAATGCCAACGCCGGTAATTACAGCGTCGTTGATCAGCATGTCTTCCTCGCTCGGGTAAGGGTCAGGCACCGGCGTCGCCGTGGGATCATCGCTGCTCACGGGCTCGTCTGGCGATTCGGTAGGCAGTTCAGTCGGCGTGGGATCGATATCGGCTGCCGGTTCGCCGCCGGGAGGTGCTGTACAAGCGGCGATCAAGATCAGCATCATGATCAGCGCAAATGCTGTTCGCAGGTAAACGCGTGTCTTCTGTTTCATCTTTATACATGCTCCTTCAACTAGATACTGGCGGCCATCTTGTGGCCAATTTTTCCATTACACACTATAGACGATGCCCGCTTCAATTTTGTTCCGCACTCCTGTTGAGGTGCGCTTTTCTTGCCCAATCGTGGGGGAACGCTATACTAGTGCGCATACCCAGTTAGTCTCACGTAAACCGCGCCGCACTCCGTCATTGCGCTCACTGTAGCCGGGACATGTTGCGATGATCGCGTTCAGAAACGCTACGGACACATTCGTGCCATCCGACTATCGCAGGCTATCTTGGGGTATTTCAGTACATATTACTGCTGCGGTGAGCTTGTTCCAGGCGCCAGAAAAGGAGGTGCATCGCCAGATAAGTGTTAGATCTAGGGAGGACGAAAATCGTAAGCAACGTGGTCTTGTCACGCCGAAGAGATCACCTACAGCATTGGTAATCTACTTTGTGTAGTGGAAGTGCTTCTGATTAGCACGATGAAAATGGAGGTCTAGAGATGAGTTTTAAGCGATTTACCCTTATTCTGGCGTTGGTTCTGGTCTTGGGACTGGCGCTAGTCGCTTGTTCGGAGGAACCTGATACGGCGGAAGGAGAACAGGTAGAGGTAACGCGCGTTGTGGAAGTGACGCGTGTCGTAGAAGTACCCGCCGAAGGTGAAGCTGAAGGCGAAACAGCGCAGCCGGGACCCACGGCTGCCGGAGCGATTTTAGAGCGCGTGCGTGAACGTGGGCGCCTGGTTTGCGGTGCGCGCACCGACTTGGCCGGATTTGGCTATCTTGACGATGACGGCAACAATGCCGGCTTTGATATCGACTTCTGCCGCGCCGTTGCCGTTGCTCTGTTTAATGATCCTGAGGCTGTAGAGTTCGTCCCGCTTACCGCTGCCGATCGTGGTCCGTCCTTGCAGACGGCCGAGGTCGATTTGCTGGCGCGCAACGTCACCTGGACTTCATCGCGTGACGCGCAGTGGGGTAACTTCACATTTGTGACCTTCTATGACGGTCAGGGTTTCATCGTACCTGCTGATAGTGGCGTTGAAACGCTTGAAGATCTGGACGGCGCTACCGTCTGTGTAACCAGCGGTACGACCACTGAGCTGAACCTGGCAGATGCCTTCCGCCAGCGCGGATTGGATTTCACCGCCGATGCCTATGAAGATACAGCCACCGTCTACAGCACCTATGACGGCGGCGGTTGCGATGCGGCGACCAGCGACAAGTCACAGCTCGCCGCTATCCAGACCGGTCTGGAAGATCCCAGCGCGCACCGCATTTTGGACGTGACCATTTCCGAAGAACCGCTGACCCCGGCCGTGCCACACGGTGACGACCAGTGGTTCGACGTCGTCAAACTTGTTTACATGGTACTGGTGAACGCCGAAATGTTGGGTGTCAACTCCGATAATGTAGACGAGATGATGAACAGCGATGTTATCGCCATCCGTCGTATGTTGGGCCAGGAAGGCGAGTTCGGACAGTCTGACGTTGGCCTTGATGCAGATTTCGGCGCGAACGTGATTCGCGAGGTAGGCAACTACGGCGAAATCTATAATCGCTACATGGGACCCGATGGCGTATCCTTTACCTTGCCGCGCGGTCCCAACAACCTCTGGACAGAGGGTGGCCTGATTTACGCGCCGCCGCTGCGCTAAGGGGCGTCCTTGTCACAAGTTGAACGACGTCTAGTTTAGTAGGTTGGTGGTGTTGTAGCCCCGCAAAGGCCACGCGCAGTTGCGGGGTTACAACCCACACGGGTAACAACTATGGAGCACAGCGAACCACACGTTCCTGTCGCCAACAGAACGAGCGTCCCGCTCTGGCGTGACGTTCGCGTGTTGCGCTGGGGTGGTCAGATTATTTCGGCCATCCTGGTTCTGGGATTCCTTGCCTTTTTGATACTGAATGCCAACGAGGCAATGGAGGCCAGGGGCCTGGGCATCGGTTTTGACTGGTTGGAGCATTCGGCCGGATTTGCCATTGAAGATACGCCAATCACCTTTGATCCGGCCGACACATTTGGGCGCGCGTTGGTCGTTGGACTCCTTAACACCCTGCGTGTGGCCCTCATCGGCATCGTACTGGCAACCGTGCTGGGCATCATCGTGGGTCTTGCGCGTCTTTCTAGCAACTGGCTAGTGCGCAACCTTGCCAACGGCTACGTGGAATCGATCCGTAACGTTCCGCTTCTGGTGCAGCTCTTTTTCTGGTTTTTTGCCGTCTTCCAGCAATTACCATCAGTAGATAATAGTATTACAATCGGCGACTATTTGATCCTCAACCAGAGGGGCGTCTATCTCGCAGCGTTACGTCCTGCTGGCATGTTTGAGCCCTGGATCATTGCCACGGGGGCGGCGGTAATTGTCGGTATTGCGGCCTGGCGTCTCTTGCTAGGCTACCGGCTGCGCACGGGTCGCGCCGTCTATCCGCTTGCCACCGGCATTGGCATTATCGTCGTTGTTCCTGTCATTGCCTGGCTGGTGCTTCCGGAGACGCCGCTGTCGCTAGATGTCCCGGTGCTGGGAAACTTTAATTATGAAGGCGGCACAACGCTTACCACCCAGTTTTCGGCGCTCCTTGTGGGGCTGGTCATCTACACCGCATCCTTTATTGCCGAAATAGTGCGCGCCGGCATTCAGGCTGTTTCGCGAGGGCAGGTTGAAGCGGCGCGCTCCATTGGCCTAGGCAATTTCCAGGCCATGCGCCTCGTCATCTTTCCCCAGGCGCTGCGCGTCATCATCCCGCCGCTTATCAGCCAGTACCTGAATCTGACAAAGAATTCCAGCCTCGCTGTTGCCATCGGCTTTAAAGATCTATTTGCTGTGGGCAAGACGATCATCGATCAGGCCGGGCGCGCCGTGTCTGTTTTTGCCGTAATCATGGCCGTGTACCTGGCGATTAGTTTGACTTACTCCATTATCATGAATTTATACAACCGACGCATAAGGTTTGTGGAGCGCTAACATGAGTTCGACAGGCCTTGCTCAGGAAGTACAACGTCCGGTTCAGCAGCTGCGTCCGCTTACGTGGTTGCAGAAGAACCTGTTCAACAGTTGGTACAACACGCTACTGACGCTTCTGGTCTTGTTTTTGCTATTTAGAGCCGTGCCGGCGCTGCTCAACTGGCTCCTCGGCGCCAACTGGGAGCCCATACTGGCCAGCCCTGTTTTATATTTCGTGGGCCAGTATCCGGCGGCTGAGCTGTGGCGGGTGGGAATTGGCGTTGTCCTCGTCTCGCTGTCTTTCGGTCTCAGTTGGGGAACCTGGGGTGGACCCACACGCACCTTTGCCACGGCGCTCATGGGCGGCTACGCGCTCGTGGCCCTGTTGCCTGTGAGCCTGGAAACCATCGGACTGGTGGGGCGCCTCTTTTTGGTTGCTAACATCCTGGTGGTGATGGGTGGCTTTGCGCTGGGCCGTACACGGCTTGGAAAAGGTCGCTATGTACTGGCCTTCGGCGTACTTTCGTTCGCCGCCGTCATTCTGTTACTGAGAGGCGTTGCGGGCAGTGACGCGG
>CAYSMQ010000114.1:0-12153 GCA_964432035.1 uncultured Ardenticatenaceae bacterium | reverse complement strand
CCGGACGAGGCGATGCTGGCGGAGAATGCGCAGTGGGTGGAGGAGGCGCGGCGGCCCATGTTCATGATGCTGGCGGCGACGCGGAGGTGAGCGGGGGCGGGCACGCATAGCAGGGCTCGCCGCCAAAAATTGTGTTCTGCGTCCATTTGCACCCGCTATGTGGTATACTTGGGGAGACGCGGTGTGGTGCGTACTTCACTCTACCATTGGGGGTTAGCCACCCGAATCTTTGCTGCAATGCTATTCACTGTAGTCAAGTAATTCATCCTAGTTTTCCTGAATAAGGTATTGACCGATGAACAACCAGAGTATTCAGACAGTACAAGGGCTTCGCACAGAGTGGAAAACCGGTCTTGAGCCAAGTACGGAAGGACACCGACAGTACCAGCTGGCAGCGCTGCAAGCGGCCGGCGTCGGTAGCTGGTCCGCTGACCTGGAAACAGGTGAGACATTCTGGGATGAGCGCGCCCGACAAATCTTTGGTGTAAGCTCCGACGAAGCAATCACCGTGGAAAGAGGGATTAGTATCATCCACCCGGAAGACCGGGAGAAAACGAACCAGGCGCTGGAGGCGGCTACGAAGCCGGGCGCGTCTGGCCGTTACGATGTCCAGAAACGAGTGGTCTGGGGAGATGGCACCGTTCGTTGGGTAGACACTCGAGGGCAGGTACAGTTTGAAGGGGAAGGCGAGCGACGTCGCGCCGTGCGCATCAGTGGCATCGTGCTTGATGTGACTGAGCAAAAGCGAATGGAAGAGGCGCTGCGTGAAAAGGAGGAAACACTGCGCGTCGCGCTCAAGCACCTACCGGTAACAGTGTGGCAGCAAGATGAGCAGCTCCGGTATCGCTGGATTTATAATTCACAACTTGGAAATCGAAACGAAACGGTGGTTGGCAGGCGCGACATAGAGCTGTTTGAACGCCGCGAGGAAGCCGAACGGATAAACGCGATAAAGCGACAGGTTCTTGACAGCGGTGTTGGGCGCCGGGTAGAAGTACCAGTTTCTCGCGGGGAGCGGACCTATTACTACGACCTGACCATTGAACCACTCCGCGAGAACGGGCAGGTGGCGGGCATCACCTGCGCAGCCTATGACGTGACGCAACACCGCGAGGACAATGAGGAGCGAGAGCGGATGCTGGCGGAGCTGGCAGCGCTCAATGAAACGCTGGAACAGCAGGTCGAGATAAGGACAAAAGAGGTGGTTGCCCTTTCTCGCTCACTGGCAGACGCGGAGCAGCAGGAACGCCGGCGAATTGCACAGGTGCTGCACGACGATCTACAGCAGATGCTCGTGGCGTTACAGATTCAACTGGCCTTAATGGCAGACTCCGCACCACCGGAGTTGCAGACCGAGCTCCGCGAACAGGAAGAATTTGTGGCCGAGATTGCCGACGCGACTCGTTCGCTTTCGCTGGAGTTGTCGACGCCGGTGCTGCACAGTGAGAGCGTCGCAGAAATCTTTGCCTGGTTGGCCGAGGTAATGCAAGAGCGTTACCAGTTATGCGTAGCGGTGCAATCCGACGGTCCCTGCCATGTTGCGAACCGAGATATGCGCGAGTTGCTCTATAGAACTGTGCAGGAGCTCCTCTTTAATGTGGTCAAGCATGCCGGCGTAAACGAAGCATCGCTTGCGTTGGCCGATACGGAAAATGCGGTTAGCGTCATCGTTGCCGATAGCGGCTCGGGATTTGATGTGGAGGCGGCTCTCAACGGGAGTAGGAAGGGCGCGAGCCTGGGACTTTTTAGGGCACGGGAGCGGTTACAGCTGTTTGGGGGACAGTGTGAGATTGATTCCAAGCCCGGCATGGGCACTCGAATTAGCGTGACGATGCCTAAGTTGCCCTCTTGAACAGCGTTCATACTCGCTTTCGGCGCGCGCTACCGGTCCGCCAGATCCAGGAAGTAGAGGCCGAGCAGGTCTGCGACGACCACGGCGGCGCTGCCATCAGGTGACATGATAGTGTAGGTGCTCACGCGGTGCTCGTCATCGGGGAAGGCCCAGAAGTCGAGGAGGTCGCCGTCGGGCAGGGAGACAAGCGAGACGCCTTGCGATGAACTAATGACGAGCCGTGGCGGCTCGTCCAGGTATTCTACACGAACGTCCGGGTAGACGCGGGGTGAATGTCCCTCGACCACCAGACGGCGATCATCGCGCGCGGAGTCGTCGGGCCATAGCAAGAGGAATTCATTGCTAAAGGCTCTTTCATCCACATCGCCCAAGGTTTCCGTCCACTTACCCCCGGCAAAGAAAAGGAAGGCGCTGGTGTCGTTGTCGATGGCATCTACCGCGCCGGTTTCAGAGTGGTAAATGTAGAGGTCGTCGTTGCGCGGGTGGTTGGCCTGAATCGCCAAGTGAAAGCTCTCGCCGTCTGCACTCGGAACAGAGCTCCAGGAGGCGACTTCATCGGGAAGGTCCAGATCGAGGTGCAAGACGTCCGAAAACATGTGCGTGGGGGCCGGCGATTGGCTCGTAAGTTCGAATAGCTGCAAGTCATCTGCGCCGTGAGCCAGCAACTGCTCATTGCCCACCCACTCAAACCAGGGAACGCCATCACCGAACCACTCCTCGAGCGGCAACGTTCGGGCGACGGTAGCGGACGTGGGGTCTACGATGCTGATGACAGGTCCGGCGTCCTCGCCGACCAGATGGCCGATGGCTAGGCGGCCGGCATCCGGCGACCATACGGCCCGACCGCTTCGAGACCCCTGCTCGAACGGCGCCACGTCCTCGAGCTGTCGCGGCTTGAGTGTGGCTTTGTCCACCAGCCAGAAAGCAGTGTCGCCTTGCACAAGGATGGGCGCTTCACCGGGCCCGGAGTCGGCGATTTGTTGCAGGGGTTCGGGGAAGGCGTCTGTGAGCATGGTCACGTCGCCGCACGGTTCAAGCGCGGCAGTCTGACCGCCGACAATAACCAACGCGCGTCCGTCCGCCAGCCAACTGTGGCGGCCGTGCAGGCCCCAGAAATCAGAGCCGGCGCCTTCAAAGGAGACCGTTGTTTGACACACGTGGCCTGAGGCGCGCTCGAGGAAGTGGAAAGTGACCTGGCCCGCATCGCCGGGTTGGGCATAGACGAAGTAGCTGCCGTCTGGGGCCCAGGTCCCGGGCATGAGGGCCGGATCTAGTGTCAGGGGCGCGAGTGTTTTCTTAGGCACGCTGACGTCGCTGGGGGACAGGGGCGTGGCCTGCGCGGTGGTCTGTTCGGCGGCGCTTGCCTGCATCTCCTGGAAGGAGGGCATGGCGTAGCGTTCCTCAAGGACCGCCAGCCGCTCGTCGCACGACCAGGAGCCTTCCGCGTCGCCGGCCTTGGCGTACGTACGCACGGAGATAAACGGGTTGCCCCAGTGCTCGCGGTAGACGGCGCCCAGCCGGTAGTCGTCGTTGTCACCCTCGTAGCACCAACCCTCACCGGCAAAGATGAGGGGTTGCGGCACCCAGAGTAGGTCGCCGGGGACTAACGCCTGCAAGGTATCCGGGTAGCTGCTCTCACGCTGCCGGTACTGTTCCAGCGCCTCTGCGATGCGCTCGGCGCGCCGTTCGGTCATGTCGTGGTAGGAGACATCCCAGCCGGTGTTGAAGGCCCAGAGGAGGAGCAGTGGGGTCAGGATGGCGAAGAGGATGCCGCCCAGCCGTCGCCAACCCTGTAGCACGAAGGCCATAAACGTGCCGGCGGCGATGGCGGCCTGGCTGCCGGCGTTAGACAGAAACAGGCCTGCCAGCCCATCGCTTGTCTGGTCCCAAATGCTGCCCCAGAGTACCGTGTAAGCCAGAGTGCCCAGCAGGAGAAAGGCGAGAAGGGCGGCGCCAACGGAGCGGATGAGCGAGCGCGAACTCTCTGTGTTCTCGTCGGACGAGGCGCGCAGATGGCCCAGGGCGCCGGTGAGGTGCACGGCGGCGAGGATCACGGTCAGGGCAGGTAGGACGAAGAACACGAAGCCCACGTAACGAAGGATGCCCGATGGCGGGCTGCTTGGGTCGGGCGGATCGGCCATGAAGAGATTGAATGCGATCAGACCGGCAAACGCCAGGAGGCTTAGGGCCAGGGCCGGACGGCGGAATCGACGGCCCACGAGCCAGACCACGACCAGGAGTGGAATGGCAATGATTGTCTCCAGCGCGAAGACGTCACCCCACAGCAGGGTAACGAGGGTCACGGTGGCCACCGCGAGAAATAGCGCGATGGCCTGCGCGCGGCGGCCCACGTTGGGGATCCACCGTAGATGCCAGAGGATGAGCGCCAGGACGCTCAGTATGGCGGGTGTGAGCAGGGAAGCGAGCTGAAATAGGAGCGGCGGTCCCTGGCCTCTGGGCAGTCGAGCGGCAATGGTCAGAAGCAGGAGCATGACCACGGCCGAGGCCAACAGGAAGATGAGCAAGCGGCCGCGGCCCGTTTCTGATTCACCGGTGCGGAGAATGAGGAGAGCGGCGAGGACGATGAAAATAGTTGGGATAATGCCTAGAAGCATGTAGGTCTGCATCATCGGAGACTCTCCATTTAATTGTCCTCTGTTCAACACTGACTAATTCGGCGGCAACGGAATGTGATAGAGTCCGTCACCTGGGGCCATAACGACCAGCGCCTCGCCGTTGGGCGCGGGTAGCACGCGGCTGACCCCTCCCCATCCGCCGCCGCCCGCCAGCTCCCAAAAAGCGATCGTGTCGCCGCCGGGGATGGAAATCAATGACACTCCTTGTGATGAGCTAACCGCCATTCGCGAGAAGTCTGACGTGAACTGGGGAATGATCTGTGGATGTTCGCGCGGCGTGTGTTCGTCGATTGTCAGGCGTCGCGACTCGCCGGGCCGGTCGAGCCACGCTATCTGGTACTCGTCGCGGTAGCTGGGTTCGTCCTCCCATTTGGGGAGATGCAGGCCGTCGCCGCCGGGCGTGAAGAGCAGGGAGTGTGCGTCGTGTTCAAAGACGGTCACCTGCTCTGTTTGCGAGTCGTAAACGTACAGCGCTTGATTGCGCGGGTGGTTGGCGCGCACGGCGAAATAGTAGCCGTCCGCCCCTTGTGCGGTGACCCAATCGGAGCTGGAGAAATCGGTGGGATAGCTGAGGTCGAGCAAGAAGACGTCGCTCAGCAATTCGGTTGTCTGCGGCGGATCGGATGCTACATCGAGAACTTGCAGCAAGTTTTGACCGCTAACGAGTATAGTATCAGGCGTCAGCCACGCTACCCTTGGTAAATCTGGGTTTGCGACGCCTGGCAACGACAGCCGCCGGGTGATTTCTCCTGTAGCGGTGTCCAAGATGAGGATGATGGCGTCCTCGGAGTTCGCCTCATCAAGTAGAGCGAGGGCGAGGTGCTCGCCGCCTGGCGACCAGGCCGGCCACTCTCTGCTGAATTGAGGCACTTTGCGCAGGACTCCGGGAACGTGCTGCGCTTCCAGCGTGGCGCCGTCCAGGAGCCAGTAGGCGTTACCGTCCGTGAGCAGCGCTCGCCCGCTTTGGGCGTCGAAACCTGGCACACTATTGAAGGTAGGGGGGAAACGATCTGTAAATTCCTCAACGTCGTCGCCGCAAGGGGACATGGCGACCACATGCCCGGCTTCGGAGACATAGAGCAGACGCCCATCGGGCAGCCAGGCGTGATGGAAACCCAGACCGTCTGAGCGCTCGTCCGCGGTCCACTGTGCTTCGGCGGCGCGGCACGTCTGGCCCGTCTCTGCCTCCAGAAAGAACAATTCAAGCAGCGTCTCCCCGCCGGAGGTAGTGGTTTCCCCGTAGACCAGGTAGGCGCCGCCAGGGGACCAGGTTCCCACGGCAAGGGAAGGCGCGGAGACGAGGGGTTGGACGACGGCGCCTTGTGCGGCGGCTGCGCTGGCGGGGAGCGGCTGGCGCGTGGGTTGTGCGGCAAAGGCCATGTCGTAGCGCGGGCGGAGCTGGGCCAATCTTTCATCACAGATCCAGTTGGCCCGGGGTGGTTTTCCGGCGGAGGCGTAGACGCGCACGGAGATTGACGGCGCGCTCCAGTGCTCGCGATAGACTGCGCCGAGGCGGTAATGGTCGGCGCTGCCTTCGTAACACCAGGATTCGCCGGGGATGATCATGGGCGGAGGAATCTGCCACAGTTGGCCGGGAACGAGCTGCGCCAGTTGGTCAGGATAGCGTCCGTTTGCGGCCTCGTGAGCCTCAATGGCGCGGGCGATGCGAGCGGCGCGGGTTTCTGTCATGTCTTCTACGGATTGTGTACCGGCCGGCCAGACGTTGTTCACGGTCGTACTCATAAGCCCGACGAGGAATAGAGGGTACAGCAAGCCGCTCCAACGCCTCCAGCCGGTGGTAGAAAGGGCTAGCATCAGCGCAGCGGCGACGGCCGTGGCGCCGGAAACGGTGAGCATGGCCAGGCCGCGTAGGCCGTCGTTTGTGCTGTCCCACAGCCAGGCCCAGGCGAAGGTGTAAACGTAGGCAGTGAGGAGTAGAAGGGCTAGCGCCAAATGGACGGCTCGGACGCGCGGTGAAGGGCGGTCGGGCCCAGTCGCCGCGGGTAGAAGGTCTAAGCCGGTGGCCAACAGGACCGCGATCGTGGCCACGATGAGGCCGGGCAGCGCAATATAAAGTATGAGACCAGGCCCGGCTCGGGGCACGGTGGACGATTCGTTGAGCACGGTTCGTGCAGGGCCATCGAGAACATTGAACAGGCTCAGAGAGATAAGCGCGAAGAATCCCAGGGCAAGTGGAAGGCGGCGACCCGCGCGCCAGGCAGCAGCGAGGAGGAGAGACAGCGTGACGGTCATCAGCAGGGCAACTAGCAGCTCTCCTCGAAGTGGGTCTGCCGTTACCACACCATGCAAGATGATGGCGGCAAGCGCAATCAGGGAAATGAGCAGGGCGAGAAGCGCCAATGATTTCTGTGAGCCGTGTAGGCGTCTGAATGCGCCTCGGCGCAGGATGATGAGCGCCGTGGCGCCAGCAATTATGGGCGCCAGGAACTGAGCAAAGCCATAGGGTGCGAACGGCGCTAATACAGTGACGACGAAAATGGCTACCAGTAGAACGGCGACGATCCAGGTCAGCAAGAGAAACAGATGTTGCCGGCCTGTTTCCGGTGAGCTGCGCATGTAAACCAGCGTGCCGGCGCCGGCGACGAGGACGAAGAGAAGAAGCAAGGGCAAGGAGAAACCGGTTAGCATCGCTCTCTTTCTCCTGTTCAGGCGGTGTGATTAATCAGGCGCGGGCGGCCCGCACGGCGCAGCAAGACCGGCGCCAGAAGGAGGGCGGCCCACAGCAGCCACCAGGACAGAAGCCAGACGAGATCCGCGCGCGCGGGGATGGGCAAAGCGACGCGGGCAGCAAAGGCCAGCATATCCAACCAGGCGGCGCCGATGGCCAGCGTTATACCCGCCAGCAGGGCGCCGACCTGCAGCTGGGGCCGCCGGCTGCGGCAGTAGATGAGCGCGCAGATGACCATGCTCATGGCCGAAAGAGCCAGAAAGGGCGTCTGGTTGTTGGGGTGTCCATCGTCAAAGGCGATGAGGATGGCCAATGGGGCGGCGCCGAAAACGGCGAAAGAGAGGCGCGTCCAATCCAGCGTGATGCTTCGTATGATGCGGCGCAGGAGCGCGGGTAGGAGCACCAGTTGGGGACTGGTGAGCAGCGCCAAGAAGCCGAGGACACCGTAGGCCAGCAGCATGACGAGAAGAAAGGGCCACAGGCCGGACTGAGCGGCGCGCAGCGTGTGGAAGGCCAGCAGCAACCCACCAAAGGGGTAGGCCCAGCGCGGCAGGCCGCGCGCCATACCGAGGAGAAAGACGGGCAAAGTGAGCGCGGTGACGGCCGCGCTTATCTGCAC
Source organism: uncultured Ardenticatenaceae bacterium (assembly GCA_964432035.1). Taxonomy (GTDB): domain Bacteria; phylum Chloroflexota; class Anaerolineae; order Promineifilales; family Promineifilaceae; genus JAAYYY01. The sequence goes on along the minus strand of CAYSMQ010000114.1, from coordinate 4,357 downwards.
CAGGTCATGCCGCCAGGCGAGGAAATCGAGTTGGGGAAGGTAGACGATGGCTATAAGCATAATGGCGGCGAGTAAGAACAAGCTTACTTCCAGCGCAGCCTGTGTCCACGATTGGCGACCGTCCGGCGGAGGTGGCGGCAGATCGGCCGTGGCGGTGGTCAGGCGCAGGCGGGCGATGCCCTTCTGCCAATGTTTTCCAACGTTGAACCAGTGCGCTTTGAGCAGGGCGCGTGGCGCATCGCGCAGCTCATGCAGGAAAACGGCGATGATGGCCCAGGCGCCGCTGCGCGCGGCGTCTTCGATCCGGCTGCGAAAGACGCCGGTCATCTCCAGGCCAAACGTCTGCCGGAAGTGGCGCGGGTAGAGCTTTATCAGCAGGCGGTAGAATGAGGTGAGGGCGTCCATGGTCTGCTGGGTCATAGGGCGCGACGGGTGATGGCTTTGAACGGTCTATTGTCTTCGGGACCCAAGAGTCGGAAGTTATTTGTGCTTTTTGCGACTGTGGCAGCACTCACCGCCGCGCCCTCCTTGCTTCGAAACACATATGTCGCCAAGCGACACATCGTCTATTTACATCTTACAATAGATGGGGAGTGGAATGCAAGGGTGATTTGAAATTTTAGGCAGAAATGGGTTACCATGGGGGAGGCGCATTCTCATTTGCGACTATGATCGCCGGTAGGCAGTGAGACCTACGAGAATGCGCCACTTTCTTTGTGTGAACGATACTAAATCTTATCGTTCGCCTGCTCCTGCTGCGCCAGGTATTTGCGCTTCCGTTCTTCGTTACGCCTGCGCGCTTCTTGCAGGACGGTGGCGGGGTCGATGCTTGATATGGTAGGGTCGAATCGTGCTTCTGCGATTTCTTCGTTCAGGCGATAGCTCGCGCCAGCGGCGTCGCGGATGAGGTAGCCGGCATCTGCCAGGTAGCGGCGGAGGACGGCGTGGTCGACGACCATGTTGCGCCCCACGTCTGCGCACCATGGCGCCAGGTGCTCGTTGATTTCCGCTTCACTGTATTCCCGGTGCGCTTCCAGGCCAAAAGTAGCACTTTTTAGCAGGACGTGTTGGTCAAGGGGTTTGCGGGGCCACTCGCGCACGCCGCCGCGCAGACAGATGGCCTCAAGTCGTTCTTTGAACTGGTCGGTGGCAATAGTTTGCGGCATATTGTTTGTCCTCTGCTTGCTCCTCAAGTAAGCTCCAGTTGTAAAGTGCATCATAGACTTGAGATGGGGGAAAGTCAATGTTTTCAAATTTCTTTTGTCGGTTGAAGGTGTGGGTTCTGATCGGCGTAGCCCTTCTTGTTGGCTGTAGCGGGGCAGAGTCGCCGGCGACATCGCTCACGGGCGGCGACGGCGAAAGCGGCGGCGTGGATGTGGAAGCGGGGCGCTGGTATAGCGAGGAGGAGAAGCAGGCTGTGGACCCGAATGGCGCGGCACAGTGGGTGGCGGCCTGGTTGGCGGGCGAGGATGTGATGCCGGAGTCGATCGAGCGCTGGTGGATGGTGACGACGGTGGAGGAAGATACGCCGGAGGCTACCCTGGCGCGCTCGGTGGCGCTATTGGACGAGGCGCTCCCCGAAGGCCGGACGTCGGCGTTTGCCGATGGGATTCGTGTGAACAGCGTGTCCTTTGACGGCCGCGAGGTATTGCTGGACCTGGACGCGGACAGCGAGGGCCTTTACGGACACGGGTCGGCGGGTCTAATCATCGGCAGCGAGCAGCTAGCGTCGGCCGCCAGATATTACTTTCCGGAGGCGGAGACGTTGTGCGTGGCTTATGATGGCGTGCGCACGACGATTGAGGAAGGGGGACCGAGCTTCTTGCACGACGCCAACGGGTGTCCGATACGCTTGCGGTGAGGCGTTAGGTGCCAGGCATTTTCAAAATGCCTGGCACCTCGCGGCGCTACGCTGGAATCTCGCAGTTTAGCGCTTCCAGCGCGGCGTGCCATTCTGCTTCATCGCGGGGCTTGCGGGCGCGGAAGTTGATGCCCATGGTGCCGAAGCTGGCAGCGCTGCCACCTTGCGGCGCGCTGCTAAAGACATCTTTGCGCCAGGTGATTTCGAAATCGACAAAACCGGCCATGACGACGGCCATCTGGAGCTCTGCTTCCAGCAGAGCGCCGGCAATTCAACCGGTCCACAGGTCGATCTGCGCCTTGGCGCTGTCCGGCACCTCTTTCTCGACGAGGATGTCGGCAAGTTGCAGACGACCGGTAGGCTTGAGAACGCGGGCCATCTCCTGTAAGGCGGCGTTCTTGTCGGGCATGAGGTTAAGCACGCCGTTGGAGATGACGACGTCGGCCCAGCCGTCCGGTACCGGGAGCTCTTCGCCGTAGCCCTGACGGAATTCGATGGTATCCAGGTCGGTTTCGGCGGCTGCCTTGCGCGCCTTTTGCAGCATGGCGGGCGTCATGTCGACGCCGACGACCTGGCCAGCGGGCGCGACTTTTCGCGCGGCGATGAGGCTGTCCATGCCGGCGCCGGAGCCGACGTCCACGACGCGCTCGCCGGGACGAATGGGGCCCAGGCTGAAGGGGTTGCCGGTGCCGGCAAATGATTCCAGGGCGCGCGGGGGCACGCCTTCTAGTAGGGCGTCGTCGTATTCCACAATTTGGGCCTGGCGGCGACCGATGTGGAAGTGGAAGTCGCGTTCGGGATCGGCGGCGACGGTTCCGTACTCTTCTTGGATGGCTCCGCGGAGGGTGTCTAGTGTGAAGTTCATAGGAGGTCTCCTTTCGGCAGGTGCCCGGCACTTTCAAAGTGCCGGGCACCTGGATGCCGCTTCTACGCTTCCAGTTCGATGGAAAGGGGGACGGGGTTGCGGATGATGTCTACGACGGGTGAGGTGTCCTGCACGTACTCGCACAGTTCTTCCAGGACCTCACGTGGGGCGTCGGCGTCGACGCGATAGGTGACGCGGATGTTCTGGTAGCCGGCGCGCGTTTCTTCGGAGAGACCGAGGAAGCGGTGCAGGTCGAGGTCGCCTTCCAGGTCGAAGTCCAGGTGTTGGACCTGAATGCCTTTGGCGGCGGCGTTGTAGACGAAGCCCACGGCGAGGCAGGAGGCCAGCGCGTGCAGAACGGCTTCGACGGCGTTGGGGGCCGTGTTCTGGCCCAGCAGGATGGGCGGCTCGTCGCCTTCGAGTGTGAAGGATTCCTCTCGCGAGGTGTTTTCCTCTCCGGCGTGGTCAAAGCTGTCGATCGTGGTGCGCGAGCGGGCGCCGCCGAGCCATTCGTTGTGGGCTTTGAAGCGGAATTGGGCCAGGTCGGGGTTTTCTTTGACGTGGTCTATGGTCTCGACCAGTTGTGCAACATCTACACTATTAATGGTTGAAACTGTTGGGGCTGCCATTGTTTACCTCCGTTAAAGTGAACGTTTTTCTTTCAACGTGTGGGTAGCATAGCAGCGGGATCTCCCAGGGATCTTGCGCGGTTCTCCCATGGTGGATTACGTGGGGATCCCGGCGGGCGGTTCGCGAACCGCCCCTACAGGATTGCGAGCGTGAAAGGTAGCGACGCGGATTATGTGCGGATGGTCCCGAGCAGAATTTTGTGCTTTAGGAAGGGATTTGCAGCGAGGTGTAGATTTGTTCTGCTTCCCTGTGGGCCTGCTCGGCTTGGCGGCGGTCGCCGGGCGCAGCGCGTTCGCGGCGCACCCGGGCGGCGGCGGAGAGGCAGCGGGCGGCTTCATAGTCGAAGCCGGCCTGGCGAAAACCGCGGGTGGCTTTGGCGAAGGCGCTAAGTGCGGCGTCGTATTCCTGGCGGGCAGCGGCGACGTGCCCTTGCGCCTGGCGGGCCATGGCGACCCAGGTGCGACTGCGGTAGCTGGCAGCCGCTGCGCAGAGCTCGCGGCAAAAATGTGTGGCTTCGTGCACCTTACCCTGCGCCAGGCGCACCCGGGCGGCGATGGGAAGTAGCAGGGCGTCGCAGGTGCTGCAGTTGCCGTGGCGCTCGCTCATCTGCAGGCCCAGGGTGAGCGTCTGGGCCGCGGCCTCGGTTTCGCCGGCCTCTAAGCGGTTGCGGGCCATGCTGGCGTAGAGGCGGGCCAGGCAATGGGCGCGCATGACGGCGCGTTCGGCGACGACGGCGCCTTCTTCGAGGATGGCGAGGGCTTCGTCTAGCTCGCCGCGAGCGGTGAGCACGACGCCCAGCTGCTGGCGGGCCAGGGCCTCGCCGGAGGCGGCGCCGATCTCGTGATAGAGGTCAATTGACTCGCGCAGTGCGGTTTCAGCCTGCTGCCATTGCCCGGCCTGGAACTCGAGGGCGCCGTCGAAAAACTGGCAGAGGGCCACGGCGCGTGGGGCGCTCATGCGTTGCGCCTGGGCCAGCGTGGTGTCTACCATTTCGCGGATTT
>CAYSMQ010000113.1:0-12220 GCA_964432035.1 uncultured Ardenticatenaceae bacterium | reverse complement strand
TTTACGATTTCCTGTACTTCGAAGATGGGCAGGTGGGTCTGATCATCGGCGACGTAACGGACAAGGGCGTGCCGGCGGCGCTGGTGATGGCCACGACGCGCACTCTCTTACGGGCAGCGGCGGAGCGGCTGACGGATCCGGGCGCCACGCTGGAGCGGGTGAATGAGCTGTTACACCCGGACATTCCACAGCGCATGTTTGTGACCTGTCTCTATGCCGTGCTCGATCCGGCGAGCGGGCGCTTGCGATATGCTAACGCCGGGCACGATCTGCCTTACCGCAGGCACGCGAACGGCGTGGATGAGCTGCGGGCGACCGGCATGCCGCTGGGCTTGATGCCGAACATGAAATATGAGGAGAAGGAGGTGTTTCTTGACGGTGGCGACACGATTCTGTTTCACAGCGATGGGCTGGTAGAAGCGCACAGTACGACCGGCGACATGTTTGGTTTTCCACGGTTGCAGGAGACGATGGGAAGGCAGGAGCAGTGTGAGCCCCGAGCGCTTATCGAGTTCCTGCTTCAAGAGCTGGGCCGGTTTACGGGAGAGGCGTGGGAGCAGGAAGATGACGTCACGTTGGTAGTATTGGAGCGAACGGAAAAAGCCATGGAAAAGAGCCCGGAAGATGAACGTGGAGAACGCGACCTGTGGCAGCGTGATTGGCAGGTCGTTGCCGAATTCGAGCTACCGAGCGAGCCGGGCAACGAGCGGCGCGCAATGGAAGAGGTCGCGGAAGTTGTGCAGGCGCTGGAATTGCCGGCGGAGCGCATGGAAAAGTTGAAGACGGCAGTCGCCGAGGCCACGATGAATGCCATGGAGCACGGCAATAAGTACCAGGTGGAGGCCCCCGTGCAGATCGAGGTGATGACCGTCGACGACGCGCTGGCGGTGCGCATTACGGATCGCGGCGGCGGAAAACCGATTCCGGAAGCTGAGCAGCCGGACCTGGAGGCTAAGTTGGCAGGCGCACAATCGCCGCGCGGCTGGGGCCTCTTCCTGATTGAGAGCATGGTGGATGAGATGAATGTGTTGACGGATGACGTGCATCATACGGTGGAGTTGATCATGTATCTGAGCGAGGACGAGGGTTAGTATGTCGCACCGAATTAGCACGAATTGGCGCGAATTGAATAGAAGAATTTGTGAACATTGGCCTAGCTACCTTCGGTAGCCTTCGATGCAATAATTTGTGTAATTTGCGTAATTCGTGACGAAAAAAGGAACTTGTAACGAGGAAAGGGAGGTTGAGATGTCGCGAGCACAACGACAATTTGAGGCTACGGTGCGCGGCGGTTCGCCCGAGTCGCTTTCCAGCGGCGGTTCAGAGCTGGCTATTATCGATCTACACGGAGAGATGGATGGCTTTGCCGAGGAGGCGCTCAACGCGGCGTTTGCCGAGGCGACAGTCAGTGGTCCGGCGGCTGTGTTGTTAAACTTTGGCGACGTCGACTATATCAATAGTACGGGCATCGCTTTGATTGTGGGGCTGTTGGCGCAGGCCCGGAAGGATCACCGTCGCCTGTTGACGTGCGGATTGAGCGAGCATTACCAGGAGATATTCCGCATCACGCGCCTGGCGGATTTCATGAGCATGGTACCAGACGAAAGCGCAGCACTAAGTGAATTACGGGCCCTGTGAGGCCGGGAGGTTATGATGCCACAAGCAAAAGTGACGATGAACGTCCGCAAACCAAATTCGACGGTGAGTATTGTCGACATCGCGGGTGAGGTGACGGCCTTTGCCGAGACCGTTCTGATGGATGCTTATAACGAGGCCAGCGAGAACGGCGTGCAGGCCATCGTGCTGAACTTCAGCAATCTGGAGTATATGAACAGTTCTGGTATCGGGCTGTTGGTCACGCTGCTGATTCGCGCGCAACGGCAGGGGCAGTCGCTCCTGGCCTATGGGCTCAGCGAGCATTACCGCCAGATTTTTGAGCTGACGCGGCTAAACGAAGCTATCTTGTGCTATGCGGGAGAGGCCGAGGCGCTGGCTGCAGCAAATGGAAAACGTTCAAAAAGGTGAGTGTGATGGGTGAAAAACCGCAGACGCCGCAGGAGACGTGGGCCAGACCCGTCGCCAAAATGAGTGTGACACAGCTGCCGGTGGGCGCGACGAACCTGAACGTGGAAGGCCGCCGGCCTGTGAGTCCATTGCAGGGATTTGGGCCGTTGTGGCTAAAGACGTACCGCATTCGGCTGCGCGGAGTCAAGACCACGCCCGAGGACGTGATGGCTCTATGGAAAGAGAAGTTTCCGCAGTTCCAGCCGAAGGGCAACAAGTTTTATCCGCCGCAAGATGGCGTGCGCTCGGGTGAGATAATCTTTATCGAGAGCGCGGTATCCGTCTGGCCCGGACGGCTGCCGGGCATTCCCATCAGCAGCGGCGTGCGCGTCATCTATAACGATGACGTGTGCTTCACGATCATGACGCCGCAAGGATTTCCTGAGTCTGGCTGGAACAGCTTCAGCACATTTGATGAAGACGGCGAGACGTGGGCTCAGGTGCAGTCTATGGCGCGCACGGCAGATCCGGTTTACGAGTTCGGCTTCCGCTTTATGGGCGGCGCCCGATTCCAGGAAGAGACGTGGCAGCATGTCTTGAAGGCTGTGGCAGCCCATTTCGACGTGCGTGATGAGCCGGTGGACGTGAGGCGAGATTGCATCGATCCCCGCCTGCAATGGGGCGAAGTGCGCAACCTGTGGCAGAATGCGATGATACGGTCGATGCTGTATATGCCGCTGCGGCTGGCAAGGAGGCTGTATGGACAACCAGCAGAGTGATAGGGCGACGCGGGAGGCGGCCTGGGCACGGCCTGTGGGGCGTCTTCACGTCGACGGCGTGCCGGAAGAGGCCATCAACCTCAACGTCGAGGGCCGGCAGCTGACGGGCCCGCTGCGCGGCTTCGGACCGATGTGGCAAAAGACGTATCGCGTGCACCTGAAGGGCGTAGATGTTTCGCCACAGGAGGTGATCGCGGCGTGGAAGGCGAATTTCGCGGCGTTCTGGCCCGCGGGAAACAGCTTCTACGGGCCGCTGACGGGCATCGCGCCGGGCGAGGTCGCCGTTCTGAACCTGTCCATGCCCGGTCGCGTGCCGTTGAGCACGGGCGTGATGGTTATTTACGCCGACGAGGAGTCTTTTACCTTTATGACGCCACAGGGACATATGCTGGCTGCGTGGATTACGTTTAGCGCTCACGATGAGGGGGACGTTACCGTGGCCCAGGCGCAGGCCTTGTTGCGCGCCACAGATCCCCTGAGCGAGATAGGGTTACGACTTTTCGGGCACAAGCGGGAAGATGAATTCTGGCGGCACACGCTGCAACAGCTGGCTGCGCATTTTGGCGTGCAGACGGAAGCTGAGCAGCACGTCGTGTGCCTGGATCCACGGCTGCAGTGGTCACAGGCGGGAAACATCTGGCACAGCGCTGCCTTACGCACGCCGCTTTTTGCGCCCGTGCACTGGCTGAGACGTCTGCGCAGACGAGGCCGGGTATAGGCTGATGACGACGTATGACGCGGTGGTTGTAGGGGCGGGGCCGAACGGTCTGGCGGCAGGTATTACGCTCGCTCAGGCGGGGCACAAAGTCGTCATTTTTGAAGGGGCGGAGACGATTGGCGGCGGTACACGTTCGGCGGAACTCACGTTGCCCGGCTTCGTACACGACGTCTGCTCGGCCATCCACCCGCTGAGCGTGGCCTCGCCGTTCTTCGAAAGTCTTGAACTGGCGCGATACGGCCTGGAGTGGATTTACCCCGATGTGGCGCTGGCGCATCCTTTTGACGACGGGACGGCGGCAGCCCTGCACGCGTCTGTGGCAGAGACGGCCGGTACGCTGGGCCGGGACGCGGATGCCTATGAACGGCTCATGGATCCGCTGGTGCGCGATTGGGAGAAGCTGAAGAATAGTCTCTTAGGGCCGTTTCGCCTGCCACGGTACCCGCTTGCCCTGGCGCGCTTTGGCCTGGCGGCGCTGACGCCGGCGCATTGGCTGGCGCTGAACCGCTTTGAGGGCGGGCGCGCGCGGGGGTTTTTCGCCGGCCTGGCAGGACATAGCATCATGGCGCTTAACAAGCCGGGGACGTCGGCCTTTGGCCTGGTGCTGGGCATTGTGGGGCACGCCGTGGGGTGGCCGATGCCGCGCGGCGGCGCGCAACGAATCGGCCAGGCGCTGGGCGCCTATTTTTGTGATCTGGGCGGCGAAATCGTGACCGGTCACTATGTGGAGTCGCTGCACGAGTTGCCGGACGCGCGTGTGACGCTGCTGGATATCACGCCGCGGCAGTTTTTGGAGATGGGCAGTTTCTCGAAACTGCATTCAAACGTTGGGGAGCGGTTGCCCGCCGGATACCGGCGTAGCCTGCGCAATTATCGTTACGGGCCGGGCGTGTGTAAGGTGGATTGGGCGCTGAGCGAACCGATTCCCTGGACGGCGGCGGAAGCGCGCAGAGCGGGTACGGTACACCTGGGCAGCACGCTGGGCGAGATCGTGTTGTCTGAGCGGGAAGCGTGGCAGGGCCGGCACGCGCAGCATCCGTACGTGTTGGTGGCGCAACAGAGCCTGTTTGACGACACGCGGGCGCCGCAAGGGAAGCATACGGCCTGGGCCTACTGTCACGTGCCGCAAGGATCGACGGTGGATATGACGGAGCGTATCGAGGCGCAAATCGAGCGTTATGCGCCGGGCTTTCGTGAGTGTGTGCTGGCGCGGTGCACACACACGGCGACGGAGATGGCGCGGTATAATCCTAATTATGTGGGCGGAGACATTAATGGCGGGGTACAAGATCTGCGACAGCTGTACACGCGTCCGGCGCCGCGGCTAAATCCGTACAGCACGCCGCTAAAGGGCGTGTATCTCTGTTCGTCCGCCACGCCGCCGGGTGGTGGGGTCCATGGCATGTGCGGTTATCACGCGGCGCGGGCGGCGTTGAAGGATCTTCGCCACTAATTGCACGGATTCTACTAATTAACTGAATTAGATTTCGTGAAATTGGTGAAATTCGTGGCGAAAATAAGTCTTCGGAAATCTGCCGGCGATCTTGGTTGGTGGCTCTTCTCGTGGTAAAAACAGGCTGCAACTTCGAGCAGATTCGACAGGGAAACAATGAGCCCACAGACAACGCCCACGCTGCCTATCCCGCCACCACTGCGCGGCAGCGATCCTGACTCCTTTGCCCACGATACGATAACACGGCGCTTGCCCCGCATTGGGCGGCGCGTGGTGGAGGAAAATGAATTTGTGGCGGAGGTGGAGGAGCGCTTGCTGGCGCTGGTGGACGAGCTTCCGCACGGTCCAATCCGCCCCTTGCAGGATGAAGACGCGCCGGATGCGAAAGGTTGGGCGCGGTACGTGGCGCCGTATAGCGGAGAGAATTGGCTGGACGTTCCCTGGTTCTTTGCCGAGACTTATTTTTATCGTCGTATCCTGGAAGCGACGGGGTATTTTGAGGAGGGCCCGGGGTTTGGCGTCGATCCTTTTGCGCCGCATAAAGAACAGAGTTTACAGAATAGCGGGCAGGAGGCGGCGGCGCTGGCAGGTCGCCTGGCGCGATGGCGCGAGGATGACCGTGCGCGAGCATTGTACGAGGCGCTTGCCGTGGCTTTGTGGGGCAATCAGGGCGATCTGAGCATGTGGCCCGGTGGAGCGGGCGAAATGCCAAGCCACGACGACGCCGACGCGGCGCAGGCGCATGTGCTGGTCGACGATCGCGAAGCCGCCGTCGCTCATTTACGCAGCAGCCAGGGGAGCGACGTGCGGATTGATATTATCGAGGATAATGCGGGATTCGAGTTTCTCAGCGACCTGGCGCTGGTGGACGTGTTATTGGGCATGATCGACGACGGCGGATCGCTTGCCGACCGTGTGACGTTGGATGTGAAATTGCATCCCACGTTCGTGTCGGACGTGGTCCCGCGCGATGTGCGCCACACGCTGCAGTGGCTTATCGGAGCCGAGGATGAGGCGGTGCAGGCGTGGGGCCGGCGCCTGCGTGATTATGCTGACGATGGACGCCTTATTCTGCGGCAGCACGCCTTTTGGACGTCACCTTTGGCGGGTTGGAAGATGCCGGAAGACGCGCGCCAGACGCTATCGGAGGCAACGCTGGTACTCGTCAAGGGCGATGCCAATTACCGGCGCCTGCTCGGGGACCGGCACTGGGATTACACGGCGCCGTTTGAGGAAGTGGTGGCTTATTTCCCCGCGCCGCTCCTGGCCCTGCGCACGTTAAAATCCAACGTTGCCGCGGGCCTGGATGGGGCGATGGTAGAGGACCTGAATGAACGCTATACTGGATGGGATGTTTCCGGGGAGTGGGGTGTGATGCAGGGCAATGTTTAAATAGTGTCAAGTATTACGTTGGGTTCACCTGACACATGACACATGAGATAGTAAATTATGAAAATTAGCCAGAATACGTTTCTAGTTGCCGGTGGAAGTTCGGGTCTTGGCGCGGCGTGTGTGAGCAGGCTGGCCGAACGAGGCGCGAGCGTGGTGATCGCGGACGTCAACGACGAGAAGGGGCGGGCGATGGCCGAGCAGCATGAAAATGTGACCTTCGTGCATACGGATGTCGCCGATGAGGATAGCGTGCGTGAGGCAGTGGCGGAAGCTGCTGCTGCTGGCGCCCTGCGCGGCGCGATTAACTGTGCGGGGATCGCCATCGCGGCCAAAGTATTGGGCCGTGAGGGACCGCACCCGTTGTCCTCGTTTAAGCGCGTGTTGGACGTGAACCTGGTGGGCACGTTCAATGTAGTGCGTTTTGCCGCCGAAGCCATGAGCCAAAGCGACCCGCTGCAAGGCGACGAGCGCGGCGTGATTATCAATACGGCGTCGGTGGCGGCTTACGAGGGACAGATCGGACAGATCGCGTATTCGGCGTCCAAGGGCGGCGTGGCGGCGATGACGTTGCCCGTGGCGCGCGAGCTGGCGCGCTATGGCGTTCGCGTTGTGACGATCGCGCCGGGCATTTTCGACACGCCTATGATGGCAGGTTTACCGGACAAGGCGCGGCAGTCGTTAGCCGCGCAGGTGCCGTTCCCGTCGCGGCTGGGCGAGCCCGAAGAGTATGCCGCGTTGGCGCAACATATTATCGAAAACCCCATGTTGAATGGTGCTGTGATAAGGTTGGATGGCGCGTTGCGTATGGGGGCGAAGTAGGAGACTGGAGATTGGAGATTGGAGATTAGAGATCGGAGATTAGGGGCTTTCGCCACCACTTTGGGAGAGATAGATGGTTGATTTGAGTCATTATTCAGACCACGACATAACTGCAAACACGATTCGCACGTTGGCAATGGATGCGGTGCAGGCCGCGAATTCGGGGCATCCGGGCACGCCTATGGGCTTGGCCGATCTTGCCGTTGTGCTGTGGGGAAAATTCTTGCGCCATAATCCGGCCGATCCAACCTGGTTTAACCGGGACCGCTTTGTGCTATCGGCGGGGCACGCCTCGATGTTGTTGTATAGCCTGTTGCATCTCTCAGGGTATGATCTGCCGTTGGAAGCCATAGAGAATTTCCGGCAGTGGGATAGCCACACGCCGGGGCATCCGGAGTATGGCGAAACGCCGGGCGTGGAGACGACGACGGGACCGCTGGGTCAGGGCATCGGCAACGCCGTGGGGATGGCCATCGCCGAGCGCTGGTTGGCGACGCAGTATAACAGGCCCGGTCACCAGATCGTGGACCATTACACGTATGTCGTTGCCAGCGACGGTGACCTGATGGAAGGCATCTCGCACGAGGTCTGCTCGCTGGCGGGGCACCTGGGCCTGGGCAAGCTGATTGTCTTTTTTGACGACAATAAGATTACCATCGACGGTTCTACAGAGCTGGCCTGGAGCGATGACGTCCTGGGCCGTTTTCGCGCCTACCAGTGGCACGTTCAAGAGGTAAACGGGCACGATCCGCAGGCGATCGCGCAAGTGATCGAAGCCGCCCGCGCCGAGCGGCAGCGTCCGTCGTTGATTGCCGTGCGCACGCACATCGGCTTCGGTAGCCCGCACAAGCAAGATACGGCGAGCGCGCATGGTGAGCCGTTGGGCGAAGAAGAGATCCGGCTGACCAAGGAAAACCTGGGGTGGCCACCGGACGTGAAATTCCACGTGCCGCAGCGGGCATCTGACTATTTGCGGCCGAAAGCTGCAGGCGATTGGCAGCAACAGTGGCAGGAGCGCTTTGAGGCTTATGGCGAGGCGTATCCAGAGTTGGCAGAGCAGTTTGAGGCCGCGCGCTGCAACCGGCTGCCGGAGGGCTGGGATAGCGGCTTTCCCACCTTTGAGATGGGACAGAAACTGGCCACGCGGGCCTCGTCGGGAAAGGTTGTGGAAGCGTTGGTAGAGGGCATTCCCTGGCTGGTGGGCGGCTCGGCGGATTTGACGGGGTCGGTGAAGACCAAGACCAGTGACATGGCGCACCTGACGGCGGGGGACTTTAGCGGCCGCTACATCCATTACGGCATTCGCGAGCACGCCATGGGGGCGGTGATGAGCGGCATGTCCTTGCACGGCGGCGTGCGCCCTTACGGGGGCACGTTCTTGATATTCTCTGACTACATGCGGCCCACGATGCGACTGGCGGCGATGATGGGACTACCCGTTATTTACGTGTTTACGCACGATAGCATTGGTCTGGGCGAAGATGGGCCCACGCACCAGCCGGTGGAGCAGCTGGCCAGCCTGCGCGCCATTGTCAACCTGGTGACGATCCGGCCGGCGGACGCGACAGAGGTGGTGGAGGCCTGGCAGGTGGCAATCGAGCGCACGGAAGGGCCGACGGCGTTGGTGCTGACGCGGCAGGGGGTGCCCACGCTGGATCACAATGAAAAAAACCTGACAGGTTTTCAAAACCTGTCAGGTCTGAGGCGTGGGGGGTATGTGTTGAGCGACGCCGAGGACCCGGAGGTAATTCTGATTGGAACGGGATCGGAGGTGCATATTGCGATGGAGGCGCAGGCATTGCTGCGCGAGGAGGCGATCGCGGTGAGGGTGGTAAGCATGCCCTCCTGGGAGCTGTTTGAGGCGCAGGAGGAGGCCTATCGCCAGGCCGTGTTGCCGCCCCAGATTACGGCGCGTGTGGCGGTGGAGGCGGCAGCCAAGTTGGGTTGGGAACGTTACGTGGGTAGGAACGGCATCATTATCGGCCTGGAGCGCTACGGGGCGTCGGCGCCGTACGCTGAGATTTATGAGCAGCTGGGTATCACGGCGCAAGCGGTGGCGCGCGCGGCAAAGGAACTTCTCAGGTAAAGACGATGACGCGTTTGTCTGCTTCCATTCTAACGGCCGACTTCCAGCGCCTGGGGGCCCAGGTGACTGCCGCGCTGGAAGCGGGGGTGGATTGGCTGCACATCGATGTGATGGACGGCCATTTTGTGCCGAATATCACCATCGGGCCGCTGGTGGCGTCGGCCATGCGCCCGCTGGTGGATGACTTCGAGGAAGCGCTGCTGGACGTACATCTGATGATCGACAATCCGGAGCGGCATCTGGAGGCGTTTGCCGAAGCGGGGGCGGACATTATCACGGTGCACGCGGAGGCGAGCACACATTTGCACCGCACCGTGCAGGCGATTCACGAGCTTGGCGTCAAGGCGGGTGTGGCGCTGAACCCGGCGACGCCGGTGGGCGCGCTGGAAGAGATCTTGCCGCTTCTGGATCTGGTGCTGGTGATGTCGGTGAATCCGGGGTTTGGCGGGCAGACTTACATCGGCAGCAGCACGGCGAAGATCCGGCGGCTGCGGCAGATGCTGGACGGGTTGGGGTCGCCGGCCTGGCTGTCGGTAGACGGCGGCATTAAGGTGCACAACGCAGAGTTGGTGGCTGCAGCAGGGGCCGATGTGCTGGTGGTGGGCAGTGCGATTTTTACTGAGGAGATGGCGGTAGCGGAAACGGTGAGGGGGTTTGGGGAGGTGCTAGAGAGGACGGCGGACGGCGGACGGCAGACGGCGGACAAAAATTAGCGGTCTGCGGTCGGTGATCTGCGGTCAAGTTTCTACCGGCACGAAGCGCTCGACTTCGAGGAGTTCGTAGACGAAGCCGGTGACGGCGCCGAAGAGGATGTGGGCGAGGAGGATGGGCCAAGAGCGGAGCAGATAGAACCAGTCGAACAGTAGCGTGAACGTGAAGAAATTGATGGCGTAGACGGCGAAGCCGAAGAGGGCGCCGCCGATGAGGCCGACGACGAGGCCCCAGCGGTGGATGACGAGGGCCAGGATGGCGCCGTAGACGAGGGAAAGAATGAGGTGCACGAGAAGGCCGACGAGTACGACGGTGAGGTCGAATCCGGCGGGTGGAGGCAGGACGGAGTCGCCGAGGAGGATGGAGGCCACGTAGCGGAAGAAGGCCCATAGCGTGCCGCCGGTGGTTAGGGGTAGCACGATGGCGACGACGAGAAGGAAAGTAATGGCGCCGGCGAGGGCGCCGATGGCGGCTGCGCGCCAGTCGACGAGTTGTCGGAGTCGAGAAGTGCGTGGTTGTGTCATGTTATTAAGCTAGAGGCAAGCGAAGGTTGCCCTCTAGCTCTCCAGATCCTCCGGTACACCGTTCGGATAGCGTTCGTCGATGGCCTCCTGAATGCGTTCAATGCGATTTTCGGGGTTGGGATGGGTGCTGAAGAATTCAGGCGGGCGCTGGCCCTCGCTGGCTTCGGCCAGAATCTCCATGACGCCAATCATGCCGCGGGGATCGTAGCCGGCTTCGGACATGAATTCTACGCCGAGGATGTCTGATTGTATCTCATCGTCGCGGCTGAACTGCATGTTGACAACCTGGCTGATCATGGCGGCGACGGCGGCGGTCTGTTGGGCGTTGGGGTTATCGGGGTCGTAGGTGGCGATGACGGCGGCGCCGCTGAGGCCCTGGGCCAGCTCCATGCGGGCGATTTGCTGCGCGGAGTGGCGGGCGACGACGTGACCGATCTCGTGGGCCATGATGCCGGCGAGTTGGCCTTCGGTTTCTAGCCGCTCGTAGAGGGCCGAGGTTATGAAGACGGGTCCGCCGGGCAGTGCAAAGGCATTGATGGTTTCGGGGTCGTCGAGAAGTTCGCACTCGAAGGGATAGTCGGTCTCGGAGGCCTGACTGCGGTTGATGATGCGCTCGCAGATGCGATCGAGGTTCGCCTGTGCTTGCTGGTCGGGTTCCAGACCGCCATACTGTTGCGTTAACTGCGGTGCGGCCTCCAGACCAAGGGCAATTTCTTGTTCCTGGGTGATGGTCACGCGCTGTTCTTCGTCGGTGACGGGGTTGTACTCGCTGGCGCCGAAGTAGGAGATGAGGGCGAAGGCGGCGACGATGAGGCCGACGATGATGCGGCCCAGACTGAGACCGCGAGAACGGGGGCGGGAGCGTTGGCGGAGGGTCATAGCAAGTTGCTTTTCATGATGTGGCAGATAGCAAATATTCTCTGGTTGCCACTTGTGATAATAGCGGGAGCGGTGCGTGGGGCAAGTGCTTGGGAGAAATTTATGCCTGAGGTCTAGGCGAGGGATACATAAGCGCGTATATCTCCGGTAAACAAAAAAGGCACGGAGGTCGCCCGTGCCCTTCATTCATAAGCGCTGCTACATTTTGGGAGAATATCAGGTCTCACCACCGGCTGACGAGTTCTCCTGCAATATGGCCAACATGGCACCGGCGATCTGGGCCAGGTCCCGGCGATCCTGGCCTTTCCACCAGATGATATAGGCTTGCAGCTCGCCGCGAATGCCGGGGAGTCCTTGCAGGTGCTCGAGAGCCTGCTCCGGTTGCCCGGACCAGAGATAGCCGTAGCCTAACGTCTTCCGTATGCCGTCGTGGTCCTGCGCGGTGGCATGGGCAGTAGAAAGGTGGCTGATGGCAGTGGCATAGTCGCGGCGCATCATGGCGAGAAGGCCCATGCGTTTGCTACACTGTACACCCGACAGCTTGCACTTCACATTACTATATTGGCGAGGTTTATGAGTTCGGAAATATGGAGCCGATTCGACGGCAGAGATGCGCCAACCGCTAGATAGGTTTGATGGCGCGCGCCTTAACGCCTATTTACTAGAAAGCAGAGCGCCAACTGGAGGTGCCTGGGGGCAGAGACAGATGTTCTGGTGAGGGGGAGTAGGTTTTTGTGAGAAGCTCGATGTGAGCGCCGCGGAAGATCTACGCTTGCTCGGCGTGTTGTTTACTTAAAAAACCCGTACTTGAGTATGACGTAGAGCGCGCGGATGCCATCTTTCCAATTGATCTTT
>CAYSMQ010000112.1:7213-12253 GCA_964432035.1 uncultured Ardenticatenaceae bacterium | reverse complement strand
ACAAGAGATGCCCGTGTATGCAACAATTTGGCTGCCGGTAACGTTACCGGTAACCTTTCCGGAAGCGAGTGCTTATGTCCAAGAGTAAGCGTTCAGTCACAATTATCGACGTCGCCAGAGCCGCCAATGTGTCGGTCTCAACCGTTTCGCGCGTGATCAACAATAAGGATGACGTTTCTGAGGCGACGTACCGTCGCGTCAACGATGTGATTGCCGAATTGGGATATGCACAGAGTCTGGCAGCGCGTAGTATGCGCAGCCATCGCACCGATGTGATTGGCATGCTCTTGCCGGATATCGATGATCCGTTCTCGGTGGAAGTTATGCGGGGTGTGAACCGGGCCATCATCGAAGCGTCCTATGACCTTCTGATCTACACCAATGGCGAGATTCGCAAGAACAACTCTGCTAACTGGGAGCGCAAATATGTTGCCTTGTTGAACAGCAACGTGACCGACGGGGTGATCATTGTGACGCCAATGGCCGATCAATTTGCGTCGGCCTCGCCGGTGGTATCCATCGATCCCAACCGCAACAGTCCGAGTGGACCGGCGGTGCTTTCGACAAATTTCCACGGCGCAAAGGAAGCAACTGAATACCTTATTGAATTAGGTCACCGTCGTATCGGTTATATTGGTGGGCGTAAGGACCTTCTTAGTGCCGTCCGCCGGCAGGGTGGGTATGAAGAGGCGCTCAAGGAGGTGGGAATCTCACCTCTCCCGGAGCTGGTGATGGCTGGAGACTATACGGCAGATACAGGATACGAGCAGGCGACCGTGCTGCTTTCGCTCGGCGAGCCGCCAACGGCCATTTTCGCAGCAAACGATCAATCGGCGCTTGGCGTTCTGCGGGCAGCTGAGGCTCTGGATGTGCGCGTCCCGGATGATCTATCGGTCGTTGGCTACGATAACATTCCTGATGCGAGTTATCTTGGACTTACAACTGTCGATCAGCACATTAGGCAGATGGGGTATGTGGGGACGCAGATGCTGTTTACCCTCATTCGGGGGAATGAGCTGGAAAGCCCTACATTTAAAGTAGATTCGGAATTGATTATAAGGGACTCTTGTAAGCCCCTTTAACGATGGTTGTTGGCTTTTTTTTGCATTTTCGGTAACGTTACCGGAATCGTTACCGAAAGTGAAGGAGGGAAGGCGATAGGCAAGACGAGAATTATGGGAGATAGTCTCCATTGGCAATCTTGCCTGGAGGCCAGTTCACGAAGTGTATTAAATAACATGCGGATATTTGGGAGAAGAAGCCATGCGTAAAAATCTTACATCTGTCCTCTGTCTGTTGATAATGGCCGGTTTGCTGCTCGTAGCCTGTGGTGGCACCGAACCTGAAGTTGAAGAGCCGGCAACTGACCAGGAAACGGCTGTCGAAGAAGAGGCGCCGGTTGAAGAAGCTGCGCCTGAAGAAGAGGCTGCGGAAGAGCAGGAAGAGACGGCTTCGGCCGATCCGGTTACGATAGAGTGGTGGCACATTCAGTCTGACCCGGGCCCGCACCAGGATGCCTGGCAGGAGATGGCCGACGCCTATATGGCGGAACATCCGAACGTAACCATTGATATCACAATCCTGGAAAACGAAGCCTTTAAGCAGCGCCTGACGACCGTCATGCAATCTGGCGATCCGCCAGACTTGTTCCAGAGCTGGGGCGGCGGCACGATGAACACGTATGCCGAAGCCGGGCTTATGAGAGATATCAGCCCTGAGCTAGAAGGAGAATGGGGCGACTCGTTTGGCTCCGGCGCGCTAGGCGTCTACTCTTACCAGGACGCTTACTACGGCGTGCCGTGGGACATGGGTATGGTTGGATTCTGGTACAATGAGGATCTTTTCGCCGAAGCGGGGATCGACGCACCGCCCGAAACGTGGGAAGAGTTCCTGGAGGACGTCCAGACGCTGAAGGATGCGGGCATCACGCCTATTGCTCTCGGCGAGGGCGAGCAGTGGCCCGGACACTTTTACTGGACATATTTAGCGGCTCGAATCGGTGGACAGGAAGCGTTCAACGCAGCCGCCAGCCGAGAGGGCACGTTCGCAGATCCGGCATTTGTTCAGGCTGGCGACGAACTGCAACGGTTGATTGCACTGGAACCGTTCCAGGAAGGCTACATGGGCGCGAATCACAATGATTCAGAAGCGATCATGGGTGACGGCGAAGCCGCCATGCTCCTAATGGGGCAATGGGCGCCCGAGGTCATGCGCGTCAATAGCTCAAGTGGTGAAGGTATCGGCGATGCGTTGGGCTTCTTCCCCTTCCCAGCTGTGGAAGGTGGCGCAGGCGCACGTACTGATGCGATGGGTGGCGGCAATGGCATTGGCGTAGGCGCCAACGCGCCAGACGAAGCCGTCGATTTCCTGAGGTACCTCACGAATCTAGAGAACCAGGTCACGCTGACCGAGATCGGGGCTATCATTCCCGTTGTAGAAGGCGCCGAGGAACATATCGAGGATCCCAACATGGTCAAGGTCTTCGAAGGCGTTAACCAGGCGGAATACTTCCAGCTCTACTATGACCAGTATTTGCCGCCGGCCGTCGGAGTGGTGATCAATGAGGCGGTCCAGCAGCTCTTTGCGGGCACAATGACTTCTGAGGAAGTGGCCCAGACGATCGACGAAGCCTACGTTCAGGAAGTGGGTCAGTAGCTCTAATCGATTGCGGTCGGAAGGTTTGACCGCCGCGCGATCGTGAGCGGGGCTGGCAGCACGGGCTCTGTTCACGGTCGCGCCGGCAGATAGACAATCCAGGTCAGAACTTTGGTAGGCGGAAGGCGCCAAATTGAAGGTATCTTCTGTAACGAGGCCAGCTTTGAAGTATCTTCCAAGTTTAAGGATGGAGGCGGACGCTGAAACGGAGGGGCAGTCTCGTCGCCATCAGCGTTTCTTCATCATCCTCTTTTTGCTGCCGGCGGCGGCGCTCTTTTTCACGTTTGTCCTGTTTCCCATTGTTCAGGCAACGTATTTTAGTCTATTCCAGTGGAACGGATTGGGTCCGCTTGACGACTTCGTGGCCCTTGAGAATTTCAGAACGATCTTAGCGCACGAACCCTTTCAAAAAGCGCTTGCGCACAACGGCATAATTATTGTACTGTCCCTTACTATTCAGTTGCCCATGGCGTTGGGGCTGGCCCTCCTCGTGCGTCGCAACTTGCCGGGACGGGTGGTGTTTCGCACAATTTTCTTCACACCGTACATTATCGCCGAAGCGATTACAGCGGTGTTGTGGTCCTTCATTTTTAATCCGCGTTTTGAAGCCAGCCACACCATCAATCGCATCCTCGATACATTGTTGCCCTTCTTCGAGCCAGGCCCGTGGCTTGGCGATCCGGACAAAGTCTTGATCGCCCTCTTCATCGTCCTAAGCTGGAAGTACTTTGGGCTGCACATGATTCTTTACATTGCCGGATTGCAGCAGATCCCACGCGAGGTCGAAGAGTCGGCAAGCGTAGACGGCGCGACCGGTTGGCAAACGCTGCGGCACATTACGCTGCCGATGATGTCCAAGACTATCGTGACCACGGTGTATCTATCGGTTCTGGGTTCGATTCAACAGTTTGATCTGGTGTGGCTCATGACGCAGGGTGGGCCGGTCAATTCCAGCGAGGTTTTGGCTACCTATATGTATCGTTATGGATTCGTTAGTTTCCGTTTGGGCTATGGCGCCAGCGTTGCCATCTACTTGTTCATCATCTGCCTCACGTTCTCGCTAATATACCAGCGCCTTTTCATGCGTGAGGATTATGCAGGAGTCGTTAGTTGAAGTCGCGTAGAGGAAACAGATGCGTATGATGTCGACGAACAGACACTATATTGCTGCCCGCGTGGTCACACGTGGTTTGAAATATATTGTAGCCATTGTCGTTTCCATCCTGATCCTGGGCCCCCTATTTATTGCCGTCGCCGGTGGCTTTAAAGAATCGGGCGAGCTGATCAACAGCCCGTTCACGCTGCCACGCACCTGGATACTGGATAATTACGCGTATATTTTTACCCTGGACTCATTCTGGCGACAGCTGGCGAACAGCGCGATTGTGATGCTAGGGACGGTCATTTTGGCCGTCTTTAGTGCCAGCATGGCCTCGTTTGTATTCGCGCGCATGAAGTTTAAGGGACGCGACGCGCTGTTTAACGTGTTCATGATTGGCCTCATGTTTCCCATTGTGGTAGCCATCCTGCCTCTCTACATTCTGATGCGGCAAATTGGCTTGATCAACAGCCTTTTAGGCCTGATCCTGGTCGAAGCTGCGTTTCAATTGTCAGGCATGATTTTGATCATGCGCAGTTTCTTCCGCTCTATCCCCAGGGAGTTGGAAGATGCGACGTATATTGACGGTGGCACACCGTGGACGTTCTTCTGGCGGGTTTTGCTGCCGCTATCTAAGCCGGCCCTTGCCGCCAATGCTGCGCTGGCGATGGTGTTTAGCTGGAACCTCCTCTTTTTACCGTTGATCACGCTCAATGACGAAGAACTGTACACTCTGCCACTGGGCACGATGCAGTTCTTTGGCCAATACACTGCTAACTGGTCGCGACTGATGGCCTTTATCGTCGCCGCGATGCTGCCCGCCATCGTCTTCTACCTGCTTGCCGAGCGACAGATTGTGGAAGGGTTGACGGGCGGTTCTATCAAAGGGTGACATCGTGCTTGGCAACCTGGCAATCGACTTTAACCGACGTGCGCCCAGCGTGCTTGATAGGCAATTGCACATGCGTTTATACCTGAGCAATCTGCGGCTATGTGTGCAACTGCGATTAATGAGGTAACAGAAATTACAACGATGAATAACGTACAGGACCCGACAATTATTCCTTATCGAAATTCTGCACTTTCTATCGAGGAGCGTGTTGACGATCTGCTCCAGCGAATGACGCTTGAAGAGAAGCTAGCACAGATGGGCAGCGTGTGGGTGTACCAGGTTCTAAAAGACGGTGCGTTTGACGCGTTGCTCTCTCAGGGCATCGGGCACATCACGCGCCTGGCGGGCGCCAGCAGCCTGAGACCGGCTGAAGCGGCGCAGCTTGCCAACCGTA